>JBMSPZ010000148.1:0-3501 GCA_049423025.1 Rickettsiales bacterium | reverse complement strand
TTTTCCCCTTTCCAGCCCTCATGTTCGCGTTCCAAAGGCAAGACTGAACAAATTTCATCAAGAACGGTGGCGTGGGTGAAATTGATATGTTGCTCCAAATGGCCAATTCTATAGCCTCGAGGTATTTCTACTGCACCAGAATCTGGCTCTAGTTTTTTTAAAATTAATTTTAAAAAAGTCGATTTGCCACTGCCATTTCTGCCGATAAGTCCAACTTTTTCTCTGGCATTAATAATAAAATTTCCCTCGGAAAAAATTTCTCTTCCAGAAAAACTAATTGATAAATCTTTAGCTCGAATCATGTGTGAATTAATTTTTTAACATTAAAATGGCATCAATCTTTTTTAGAATCATTTGTGAAGTATTGACCTCGCGATTTATTATGGCTTGTGCATTTTGATTAATTGTAAGTGTAGTTGCTGGATTTTGCAATAATTTTAAAATGGCATCAAATAATTCTTCGGAATTTTTGACAATTATTGCTGCATTTTTTTGGTGTAAATCTTGATATAAATCATAAAAATTAAAATAATTATTGCCCGAAATTACCGAGCAATCAAGCTGGATTGCCTCAATTGGATTATGTCCTCCAAGCTTAACTAGCGAGCCACCGATAAAAGCAAAATTGACGATTTTGTAAAAATTTCCAAGTTCGCCAAAACTATCGACCAAATAAAATTCATGCTGTGATGAAATTTCTTGTTTGCTACTGCGAAGTACAAAATTTTCTGTGGGCAAAATTTTTATGACCTCTTCAACTCGAGCGGGGTGGCGTAAGGCGATGATGGTTAGTAAATCTGGGAAGTGGTTTTTAAGTTTTTGGTGAGTTTTGATGACAATTTCTTCTTCGCCTTCATGGGTTGAGGTGGCTAAAAATATTGGTCTAGAGCCGATATTTTGTATAAGTTTAGAAACTTCGTTTTCATTGACGCAAAGTTTTTTACTTTGAATTTTCAAATTACCTTCATATAAAATATTATTCTTTGTTAAATTGCTGAAAATATTTTTATCTTTTGAGCTTTGCACAAATATTAGTGAAAAATAATCAAAAATGTTAAAACCTAATTTTCTTAATTTCTGCCAATTTCTTGCTGATTTTTCTGACATTCTGGCATTTACTAAAAAACACAAAACTCCAAATTTTTTAGACAAGCTTATGATATTTGGCCAAATTTCCGATTCCACTAAAATGATGCAACGAAAGCGCCAATATTTTAAAAATTTTTTGATTATAAAATAACTGTCAATCGGTAAAAATTGATGAATTACTCTTTGTGTGTAAAATGGATTTTGTTGAATTTTATCGCCAATAATTTTGGCGGAAGTTGTGGTGGTTGATGTTAATAAAATATTGATATTTGGTGCATAATTTAAAATTTCATCAATTAAAACCCAAGCCGAATTTGATTCCCCAACACTAACGGTGTGAATCCAGATTAGTTTAGAATTTTCTGATTTAAAATTGTCAGGGGTAGAGACTTTGGTAATGGCAAATCTTTCAAGAAATCTAGTAGGATGTTCTTTATTCTTAGATTTACGAAATAAAATTATAATTATTAAAATCGGCAAAATTATTACCGAAAAAATTTGATAAAAAATTAATAAAAATTTTTCGAAAAAATTTTTAAAACAAATCATTTAATGCCTCCGGCTTTGGCAATAAAAAATTTTTTTAAAGAAGGCAATAAATTAATTGCTCCAAGTCCGATATTTCTGCCATAGCGAATAGCTATGCTTTTACTTTCAAAAATATTGTTGAGCAAATCGGTGGCAATTGCCATTTTCTTGGCATCATTTCTGGCATTTTGTTGATATTGTTGTATTAAATTCGGGTCATTGATTTTTAGACCATTTAGAAGATTCTGCGTCAATAATTTTTGCAAAATTTTAATACTATTTATGGCTAAATTATAGCCCTGACCAGCAATTGGATGAATTCCGCAAGCCGAATCGCCGATAAATAAAATATTGTGATGATAAAATTCATCTGCCAAAACTAAATTTAGTGGATATGAAAATTTTTCGGAAATTATTTTGACTTTACCCAAACAATTTTCTGATTTTTTTTGAAGCTGTTGTAAGAAATTTTCTTCATCAAGTTTGTTGATGACCTCAAAAAAATCATCATTATTAATCCAAACAATCGATGATTGATGTGGATCTTGAAGTGGCAAAATAGCAAGTGGACCATTGCTTATAAAGCGTTCAAACGCAATATTGTTGTGAGGAATTTGGTGAGAAATTTTAAAAACTAGCGCAGTTTGATGATAATTTTTGACTTTGGTTTTGATTTTATAAAGTTCGCGGAGCTTAGAAAATTTGCCATCGCATGCCAAAATTAATTTGGCATTAATAAGTTTATTGTCATTTAAAACAATTTGGGAAAAATTATCAAAAAATTTAATGTCAGTATAAAAATTTGGCGAAAAAACTTCGATGTTTTTTTGCAATAGAATTTGTTTTTTTAAGGCTTCAAAAATGAAATGATTTTCTATGATTAGCCCCATCTTCTTATCGTTATCATCGAGTTCTGAGCTTAAAAAATCAAGGACTATTGGGGATTTATAATCGGTAATTTTTATGTCGGTAATTTTGCCAGCTACTGAAATCAAATCTTGATAAATATCGATTTCTTGAAATAAATTCAATGAGGATTTTGAAATGGCAAAAGCTCTGCCATCGCTTTGCCTGCTATGTTTGAAAATTTCTTGCTTGTCAATTATAGCAATTTTAATCTCTGGTGAAATTTTGGCTAAGGCGAGGGCAGAGGTCATACCTGCGAATGAACTACCGATTATGGTGATGTCAAAATCAAGTGCGTTCATAAGCAAAATTTATTTACCTTGATAAATCTTAATAATATTATCAAGCATTTTAAGGGCTTCTTCGCGTGGACGCTGGAAGGTGTTGCGGCCAATGATAGAGCCATTGGCTCCACCCTTATAAATTTGACGAATTTCATTATAAATATCTTCTTCGCCCTTAGAATTGCCACCTGAAAATACTACAATTCTGCGACCGCTGAAAGCAGTTTTCATGACATGTTTAACTCTTTCTTCAAGAGTGTTCATCGGTATTTTTACCTTTTCGTAAACCTTAATGGCTTCAAGATTTTCAAGAGCTTGAGTCGGTGGTTTTACTTTAATAATGTGAGCTCCAAGCATGGCTGCGATATGAGTTGCATAGGCACAAATATCCATCGCAGTTTCACCGATTTTTGATAAGTCGCCACCGCGAGGATATGACCAAATTACTACAGCTAAACCATTGGCTTTGGCTTCTTCGGCTAAGGCAGAAATTTCTTCGAACATATCAAAGGCAGCATCAGAACCTGGATAAATAGTAAAACCGATGGCACTACAACCAAGACGAAGCGCATCTTTTATAGAAGCGGTTGTAGCTTGATGTGGAGCGGTTCCGCCATTATGTAGTGAATTTGAGGAATTAACTTTTAAGATGGTTGGAATTTGTCCAGCAAAGCTGTCGGCTCCAGCTTCAATC
>JBMSPZ010000147.1:0-3529 GCA_049423025.1 Rickettsiales bacterium | reverse complement strand
TTATGAAATGGGTGGACATAGTCGATTAATAGAAAATTTTGCCAAAATTGCCAAGGATTTTTATGGTTTAAAATTATTTGCAACTCAAATTAATCTAAGCTCATTAAATCTAAGTAAAAATCAATCAGAAAACTACATTCAAAGCCTTGAATTATCAGGTGTTAACACCAGATTTAAATTTGAAGATTATTGCAAATTAATTACCAATTTTTATCAACAAATTGTTAATTATAATCCAAAGTTTTTGTTGGTTTATGGAAATTCTGAAGATGTGGTACTATATGGAGCTTTGGCGTTAATAAAAAAATATACCAAAATCAAAATATTTTATGTAAATATTCAAGACCATTTATTGAATTTGGGCTATAAATTTGCTGATTTGATTCTTGATTTTCGTCCTGCAGGAATTTATTTAACTCAAGAAATTCGTGGCTATAAAAATTATGTACAAATGCCCATTGCTCATAAATTCTTATCGGATATTAATTTATTTCCTGCTGAAAAAATTTTGGAACTCAAAAATAGTCTTGCTATTGCAGATAATGATTTAGTAAGTCTTTCGGGTGCTAATGAAGATAAGTTTTTTACACAAAATTCTTCTCCATATTTTGTGATGATAAAAAAATTGTTAGCTGTGGAACCAAGATTAAAGCATATTGTGATGACATCAATTAACAAAAACAAAAATCGTGAAATTTTTAATGAAATTTTCGAAAATGAAACCGAGCTTTTAAAGCGATTAATTATATTACCGCAATCTGTTGAATTTAAGAAATATTTTCAAATGGCTGATGTTTTTATTGATAGCTTCCCGCAAGGCGGAGCGCTCACCCATATTGATTTAATGATGCTTAAAACTCCAACAATTGTTAAGAAAAATTCACAAAAACCCTTCAAAAGCTTTGAATTTTATTTGCCAAATAATTATCAATATATTTTTGAAAATGAAGATGAAATAATTCATGGTGCTTTAGAAATTTTAGCCAATAAAGAGAGAGCCAAAGAGCTTTCAAATCAACTCTTTGAACATTATAAAAAGAATTATGAAGCCAAGATTGTCTTTGAAAAATATCAAACTTTATTTGCAAATAGCGATGATTTAAGTCAAATTTATCAGCAAAATTTTTATGACAATTGAATTTATAAATCTCATTAATTTACCTAAAAATATCCAGATTGAAGCCAGAAATTGGCGCAATAGTCCAGAAGTTTTACCTTATTTTGTGATTCAAAATATCGATGAACAAACTCATCAAAATTGGCTTGATTCAATGTATCTGCCAAATCCAAGAAATATAGCTTTTGTGATTAAATTTAACCAAGATTATGTTGGTATGATCTATTTGCTTGGGGTTGATTATGTTGCTAAATTAGCTGAAATCGGCATTTATATTCACAATTCAAATATGCGAGGTAAGGGCATCGGCAATAAAGCTTTTGAATATATTATTAATTTTGCAAAAACTGAATTAAAATTTAAAAAATTAACACTGCGAGTTTTTAAAAATAATTTTAATGCCATTAAACTATATGAAAAATTTGGTTTTAAATTTAGCAAAAATCTTAGCGAAAATTTATTGGAGTACACCTTATGTTTAAAACCAGAATAATTAATTTTAAAACTATATTGTCAAAATCTTTTGGCAAAAAAAATGGCAAAGATTTTTGAATTTATATCAAAAATATTATTTTAATTAATATTTAATTTAGAAAGTGCCGTAAAATTCTTTGAAAACTAAAATGAAAAATATTCTTAAACAAAAATTTGATGAGGTTATAAGCCTCGGAGAAGATTGTGCTTGTGCGACCTATTTAAAAAAAAATCATTTGCGTTTTCAGTCTTATCCTTTTGATTGGTTGACCAATGCTAGCTTAAAAACTAGGCTTGAATTGGTAATCAATAATTTTGCTGATTTTATGAATATTGATGATTTGAAGCTTATGGACAAAGCCAGTTTGGGTCATCCATCAACAGATAGTAATTTCGATTATTATCATAATCTTAAAAATGATTTTTACTTTTTTCATGATTTTAAGGCAAATATTTTACTGAAAAAAACCTATGATGAAGTGAAAATGAAGTTCGATAAAAGAATTAATATTTTTTTGAAAAAGCTTCGTCAAGATAAAAAAATTTTACTAGTTTGGTTAAGCCATACCAAGCTTAATGACAATCAAATGATCATTGATAAAATTGAAGAAATTAATAAAAAATTTTCAAGTAAAATATATTTTTTAGTAATTGAAAATACCCAACAAAACAATGAAAATGCAGAATATATCAATATTTCATCGAATATTTTGCGAGTTAAAATTGAAACTCATAATTTTTCTACAAACTCCGATCCAACCCTTGGAATTTATGAAAATTGTCAACAAATATTTAGACAAATTAGGCTAAAAAATTATTGGTTTAAGAGAATTTATTTTAAAATTTTAAAAATTTTAAAAAAAATAAATTTGTGATTTAGATAAATTTATCTTTAGATTTTAGTCGAGAGTTAAGAGGTCGTTTCGCTTTGGTTGGGTATTGAGATGAGGAAATTGCCAAGATTTCTCGAGTTAAAATTGGCTGGTTTTTTTGTCTTAATTCATCAATAATTTTTACGGCAAATTGATGCCATGACATAAAAACTCCGTTATTTAAATGCAAAATTCTTCGATAATATTTTTGTTGAATTTCATTTTCACCAAACAAGGCATCGTTAAAAATCCGCATGGAATTTCTGGCAACAAAATCTGCTGAGGTCGGACTGCCAATTTGGTCATTGACTATATTAAGCACTTCTTTTTCTTTGGCTAATCTTTTGATGGTGTTAACAAAATTTTTACTATTTTCGCGATTGTCATAAACCCAAGAAAGTCGAATTATAATGTAATCGCAACCTGATTTTTGAATGGCTTGTTCACCAAGTAATTTGCTTTTGCCATAAAAATTAACGGGGTTAAGATTGGTGGTGTTATCTTCGCTAAATGGTTCACCTCCAGTGCCATCAAATACATAGTCAGTAGAAAAATGTACAAATTTTATGTTGTTGCTAAAGCAATATTTGGCGATAACTCCAACGCTGATATTATTAATTTTATTACATAAATCTTGCTCTTCTTCAGCCTTATCAACATTGGTATAGGCCATGCAATTAACAATTAAATTAATGTTTTTAGGTAGGGAGTCGAGAAATGAATCAGTGGCATTTGGATCAGATAAATCTACCTCTAAGCTTGAGTAAAAAATGCAATTGAAATTATTTTGTTGATTAGCAATATTATAAAATGCGTTTGCCACTTGTCCATTTTTGCCAAGAAATACTATATTTTTTTTCATTAAGAAAGTTTTAAAACTAATAAGATCGTAGAAAGAATTACAGATAAAAATATTAACAATAAAATTTTATGAAGTCTAATTTTATTTTTAAGTTTAAAAACATTATTACCATTTGGATATTGGTTAATTAGCGCGGAATATTTTTTGTAATCAAGATTAAGTTCCGCACATAAAACTGCGAAGAAATCAGGGTTCGATTTATAT
>JBMSPZ010000146.1:0-3562 GCA_049423025.1 Rickettsiales bacterium | reverse complement strand
TTCCGCGCTTAATCTTGATGCAAGTTATGTTGCCGATGATTTTGGTAATAAATTTGGCTATATGATTGATGAAAGATTTACCAAGGATTATATTGCAAATCCAGATGTAAATTTTTCTGTAAGCAGTTTTGGAACCGCTCCTGGAATAAATATCATGGATATCGTTGAAAATAAATCTCTTTCCAATAATCTGATAACTCTAACATCAGATGCAATTTTGGTAATTATAAGTTTTGGTCCAAATAAATTCGGTGGTTTTGATGCAAATAATGGAATTGTAAATACAGCGCCAACTGATTTTAGTGAATTGGAAAATTCTATTTCGTCGATTAACGATTCTTCATCGCCTTCGACTGCAGTTTTTAATAGCGATATAGTTATTAATGCTGATTTAAGTGACGAATTTGATGATCAAATTACCTACAAAACTAGACTCGATTTTGTTAATGATTTTTTAGCAAGAAATTTAATTGGTTGTAAAGGAGCAGATATAACGCCAGCTGTTATAAGTTCTGGATTTACCGCTAAATCATTATATTATGGTCAATTGCTATATTCTAATTCCGCTTGTTCTAATGGGGTTTTTAGAATTTTAAAATGCGATTTTGGTGGAGATTGGAAAACTGTCCTTGGAACTTGTCCTTAGAAAAATTATCTCCTTCGGTTTCCTTCGTAAGCTTTGCCATCAACTACTTTATTTGAACTTAAAATAAAGGTTTGATTTGGTTTTAATGTAAATTCAACTTCAACTTGGTTTGCTGAATTAATTTTTGGAGCGTATTCTTCGGATTTTTTACCTGATAAAATTTTCCATTTACTAATACTTAGCCTCCAAATAACCGTTACTCTATCTTGCGATAAGTCTTTAAAAAATAATTCATTATCTTCCTTGTTGGAACTGGCCATATATTTGGTTTCGTTAATCCACAAAGACCAACTTTGAGGAGAGAAAAACATAATTGAAGATAAATAAATATATGATTTAGCGTTATCCTCCGAAGCCTCAACATTTTTTTGTTCCTCAGCTTGTTTTTTTGCTTCTTCATCGCTTTGTTTTGTAAGTTCTGCACCTTCAGGAACGAATGCTTGGTTATTACGCATTGCTTCAATGGCATTCTCAATATTGCTATATTGTTCATCATCAAACATTAAAGATTTAAGTTTTGAAGTTGAAAATATTTCGTCAATAGCCTTTTTGACAGCACTTGCTGAAATATCATTATTATTTATTTGAGAAATTTTATCAATATTGACTGATTTGGCGATTTCCTCATTATTTTGAGCAAGTGCAAGGGAGATAAAATTTAGGTAAATTGATATTAATAAAAAAAATAATTTTAAGTTTTTCATTTTATTGAGCTGGTTTGTTTGATGAAGTATTTAAAGGCGTCCCTTCTTTGTAAACATACCAAGAAAACACAAGCTTAGATCTTATTGAGCCAAAAATTTTTCCAGTACTAATGTCAAAATAATCTTTAACTACATAATCCTTATCTTTAAAAATTTCAAATTTGGTAACAATTGGGTAGCCGTGAATTGTACTCATAACTTCATTAGCAAATTGAATGGCTTTAACATCGTGATAGGCGTTATAAGTTAATTCCACAATGGTGTATAAGATTGAAATTGTTTCGTTTTTATAGATGCTAGCCGAGTAGTTTTCTGGAACACTTACTTTAAAGGTTGTGTTAGAAATTGAGTATTTTTCGGCTAAATTATCGATGATTTTCTTCATTTCCTCGACCCTGATGCCGATCAATGATTTTTTTGATTCGTTTATTTGCGACCACAATTGCATGTATTTTTTATTTTCTAAAGATTTCTTTTCAATCTCTGAGGTCTTGTTTTTGATGCTCGCAACTTCCATAATGATGTTATCATATTGCGTTAAGAAAGTGCTGTTTAAATAAAAATACATAAATATTAATGTTCCAATTAAGGAGGCCATTATTAAGGTAAAAACTAAACTTATAGTTAATTGTTTTTTTAATTTATTTATTTTCATTTTCTATAGTTTTTTCTTCAAAGATTTTTTTAGTAATTCTAAATTCAAAAGGAAAATCATAATATTTTTGATTAAAATCAATGTTTCTTGGAAGTTCATTATATTTAATTTCAGAATCTCCAATATTTTTTTTCATTTCGACGATAAATTTATCGAATTCGGTAAATAATGTTTCGATATCTCCGCTTTTGTTAATAATTTTTCCAGAAAAAATGGTCTCAATTATGGTATTTTTGGTGTTTGAATTGTGAGAATTGAAGCCTCCCAAATTATATACCATAGAACTAACATTTATGTCGAAATCTTTTGAGAACGCCATTTTGCTGTAGGTATCAATAAAATTATATTTAATTAATGGTCCAAGAGACTCTTCAACTCTGCCGAAGTCAGCAACTCTTTCAATGCTAATTTCCTTATCGCCTTGTTGGAAATTTCCTTCCATCGAAACTTTTTTAATTTTAGCAAATTCATTTTGTGCAAGAATCATTTGGTCTTGAGCTTTTTGAATTTTGTCGGTAATGCTAATATTGGTGTTGTACACAACGAATGCTATGAAGAATAGAATCATTGTTAAAATAAAATTAAAGAAGTAGCTTCCAACAATAATTAAATAAAGATTTTCGTTATATTTAATTTTTTGATTGCTAAATTTTAGTATTTTGGGAGAATTAATAAAGATTGAATTTAGTAGAATGTCAAAATAATCATCTTCGATTTTTAAGTTATTTAATTTTAATAAATCTGCAGAGTTTCTTACGGTAAAATTGGTAATGTTTAATTCAACATTTTTTGATTTCATGATTTCAGCACTTGCCGTTTCTGGAATAATGTTAATGACTTCAAATTGTGAAAGCGATAAATCAATATATAATCTTTTCAAATATTCAAAAGTGCTATAGATATCTTGAAAATATTTTTCGCTATAATTTGATTCATTAAAATTATAATTTACAACGCGAGTAAAAACTATGCTTGCATTAGAAAACACGATTTGCCTTGATCCGCCTGTTTTGGTTTGAATTACCAAACAAAAAATACTATGCTCTTTGATTTTTAAAATTGACTGATTTTTAATGGTTGAGGTAGTTTCAATAATTTTTTTAAAAAAGTTGAAAGCCTCAACTGGCAACATGTAAATTCCAATCAATCTATTTGGTAATTCATAAATAAAATTTAACCAATTATTGATATTTTCTGATTTTGAAGAGGTTATAAATAGGCAATCGGTCTTTGATCCAGAGTCATTTTTTTTAATTAAAGATCTTTTTGATGTGGATTTATTATTTTTTAAAATAATATAATTTTTTAAAGACTCTTTATCGCCGTCAGAGGCTAAATCTCTTTTGGCAATTTTATCGAGGTCATATTGCCTCATTGAAGGATATGTTTTTTTCTTATATGTTTGGTCGATTGTATCGAGAATTATGTATATCGGGAAGCGCTTGTTTTTATTAAAAAAACTATTCAAATTTGGCTTATTGTCATCGCTAATTTTTTCAACAAATTCAGATGTTACATTCTTGCCGTCGTGCTTGGATATTATGGTGCCGTTATTTC
>JBMSPZ010000145.1:0-3574 GCA_049423025.1 Rickettsiales bacterium | reverse complement strand
TTTGGGAGACCGTGGGCAGAAAATAAAATGCGGATGTTGTTTAAATCCTTGGTTGGAATTTTTTCGATAATTTGTTTTAATTGTAGAGCGTGCGACTTTATAAAATCTGGGTGAGTTGGGTAGCAACATGCCACTTTGACTGAAATTTTTTCGTCATCAAAATTTTCAATAAAATTATTGATTGAAGAGGCGGTGGTGGTTGAAGAAAATTGGGGATAAAGTGGTAATAAAATAATTTGATCTGGTTGATAATTTTTAACTTGCTCAATAGTTTGTTTTACAAATGGATGCCAATAGCGCATGGCGATAAATACTTTAAAGTCGCCATGAAACGACAATTCTCGATTTAAGGAATCAGCTTGTGCAATAGTTATGTCAAGTAATGGAGATTTTCCTCCGATTTCTTGATAAATGCCTTGAGCTTTTTTTTCTCGACGCGAAGAGATAAGTTTTGCCAATAAAAAACGAAATGGGTTTGGCACGGAGATGATGGCTTTGTCATTAAACAAGTTAAACAAGAATGGTTTTACTGATGATAGCTGGTCAGGACCACCCAAGTTAAATAATATAACTGCTGTTTTTAAATTATGTTTTGGCATAAAATTTTTGGTATAAAAGTAAAATTGCAAGCATAATTGCATTAAGAAATATTATGGTTGGCGCCTGAGATAAATTCAAGAAATAACTTACATAAATTGCTAAAATTGAAATTATAATCGAAATAAATCCACTAAAAATTATCATATTTTTAGGATTTTTTGCCAAAATTCTAGCACATGCTGGAGGTAAAATCATTAATGCTGTGACTAAAAATATGCCAGTAATTTTGATTGCAAAGGCTATTAAAATTGATAATAGGGAAATAAAAATAAATTCTATAATATTGTTTTTAATTTTATTCAATCTGGAAATTTCTGGACTAAATAAAAAAAGCAAAAAACCATTTAAGAAAAAAATTGTGAATAAAATTATTGAAATAAATAATGACATAATTAAAAACAGATGATGATAATCTAATTTATCAATATTTCCAAAAATAAATTCTTCAAATTGATAATTATTGTTAAATTTTTCGTTAAATAAAATTGCACAAGAAATAAAAAAATAAGCCATAATCATGGTAATGGCATCAATTGAAAACAGTCTTGGAGTTTTATAATTACTATTTTTGCCAAATTGGTGATTAGAATAGATAACCAAGAAACTAAAAATAAAATTAAAAACCACAATTACAAAGACATCATCAATACTAAAAAAATAAGCAATGGCAACTGCAAAAAGCGTGGAATGAGAGAGGGTATCTCCAAAATATGAAATTTTTTTCCACAGCACAAAATTGCCCAAAATCGCACAAGATAAGGCACAAAAAATGATAGTTAAAAAAGAAATTAAAGACAAATTTGAAAACATAAATTAATTATTAATTTTTGTATTGTTATTTATTTATAATGTATTTATAATAATTAAGTTAAAAAAATTATAACAAATTATTAAATAAATGTTTGCAATATATTTTATATGAAACATTCTAAAACTTCGAATAAATTATCGCAAACAAAAAACTTATCTAAAGTTTCCTTAGGCGAAAGAATAAAAAATTTTTTAAGATTATCAATTTACTATCTTGGAATATTATTTACAATTTGCGTTGCTATTTATGCATTATATATGGCAGTACCAGAAATTTTAAAAATGATTAGAAGTTTTATTGTTGATTTAATCACTAAAGATTATGCCAAAAATCAAGATATAATAAATCCAGAAGCTCCAAGTTCAATCGAAAACAAAAATCCTGAATAATCAAAATTAATTTTTAGATTGTAATCTTTTTTAAAAAAATATTATAAATTTGACAATTACTATAAAATTATTTTAAAATATTCCCAACAATTATAAATTTTTTGTTTATTTAAATAATTCATTATGATTAAAAAAACTACATCTGAAAAAAAGGATAAACACAATTTAGTTAAAAGCTTTAATTCAAAGGATTTGTTGAATTTATATCAAGAAATGCTACTAATACGCAGATTTGAAGAAAAAGCTGGACAGCTATATGGAATGGGGTTGATCGCTGGTTTTTGTCACCTTTACATAGGACAAGAGGCAATTGCTTCTGGCATGAAATATAACATGATTGAAGGCGACAAAGTTATCACCACATATCGTGACCACGGACATATGATTGCCGTTGGTTCGGATCCAAAAAAAATAATGGCAGAATTATTGGGAAGAAGAGATGGATCATCAAAAGGAAAGGGTGGCTCAATGCATTTATTTGATACTGAAAAACATTTTTATGGTGGTCATGGTATTGTTGGAGCTTCGGTTCCAATTGGGGCTGGCTTGGCTTTCGCTGACAAATATAAAGGCAATAATAATGTCACTTTTTGCTATTTTGGCGATGGAGCCGCCCATCAAGGTCAGGTCTACGAAACATTTAATATGGCAAAAATATGGAACCTTCCAGTGCTATTTATCATCGAAAATAATCATTATGCAATGGGTACTTCCGTATCAAGAGCTTCAAGCGTTGATGAGCTTCACAAAAGAGGAATAGGCTTCAATATTCCGGGAGTAAAAATTAATGGAATGGATATTTTTGAAGTAATTGTGGAAGGAAAAAAATGTATCGATTTTGTTCGAGCTGGCAATGGACCGATGTTAATTGAAATGGACACCTATCGCTATCGTGGGCATTCAATGTCTGACCCTGCAACTTATCGTTCAAAGGAGGAGGTCAATTGTAAAAAAGATTTAGACCCAATCGACTCTCTTCGTGCAGAAGTTTTAGAAAATAAAATGGCAAATGAAGATGATTTCAAGAAAATCGAAGATTTGATTAAAAATGAAGTCAATGCTATCGTTGAATTTGCCAAAAATAGTCCTGAGCCTGACGAATCAGAGCTCTTAACCGAGATTTACAGCTAATTATGACACTTAGAAAACTTACAGTTAGAGAAGCACTTCGTGAAGCAATGGCAGAGGAGATGCGTGCACATCCTGAAATTTATGTGATGGGTGAAGAGGTTGCCGAATATAATGGGGCTTATAAAGTAACCCAAGGATTGCTTGCGGAATTTGGTAGCAAAAGAGTTATAGACACTCCAATTACTGAGCAAGGATTTGCTGGAATTGCGATTGGTTCAGCCTTTGCTGGACTCCGTCCAATTGTAGAGTTTATGACTTTTAATTTTGCAATGCAAGCAATTGACCAAATTGTCAATTCAGCTGGCAAAACAAATTACATGTCGGGTGGGCAAGTTCGTTGCCCAATTGTATTTCGTGGACCTAATGGCGCTGCGTCAAGAGTTGGTGCGCAACACTCGCAATGTTATGCAGCTTGGTATGGTTCAATTCCGGGACTAAAGGTAGTTTCTCCTTATAGCGCCTCTGATGCTAAAGGGCTTCTTAAATCTGCAATTCGCGATCCAAACCCTGTAATTTTTTTAGAACACCGTTGGTTGCATAATACTTTAGGTGAGATACCAGAAGGTGACTTTAGAATTCCGCTAGGTAAAGCGAAAGTGGTTAAGCCTGGAACTGATATTACATTGGTTGCTATGTCTTATAT
>JBMSPZ010000144.1:0-3605 GCA_049423025.1 Rickettsiales bacterium | reverse complement strand
ACCGCTTTGCCTGTGCAAAAATTGGCAAAAATATTATTGGATATATTGGCGAAATTCATCCGCAAATTGCTAAATTATTCGATATTAAAACTCGCATAAATTGTTTTGAAATTTTTGTTGATAGCCTACCAAATTCTCAAAAAAATCTAAATCATAAAGCCTTTATTGCCAATGATTTACCAGTTGTTGAACGCGATTATTGCTTTATTGTTAATCAAGATTTTCCCGTTAATAATTTTATTAAAGAAATCAAAAATCTTGATAAAAACTTAATCAAATCCGTAGATATTTTTGATATTTTTTATGGAAAAAATTTAGAAAACTCTCAAAAATCGGTTGCTTTTCGAGTATATATTCAACCAATTGACAAAACCTTATCAACCCTAGAAATTGACATTGTAAGTTCAAAAATTATTGATTTATGTCAGCAAAAATTTAATGCAACCATTCGCAATTAAAAAACTTGATTAAATAATAAAAAAAAATATAAATTAATTTTAAATTTTTTTTAAAATTAATTTTTTATCAATGACCACAGAAACATTTAAACAAACACCCATATCTCATCAAAACGCTCATGGCATATTATATGATCACTTTGGTTATAATTCACCTGTTACAATTGCTCCATATTCGAAAAATCCACCAGAATGCCATGCTCTCACTGAAGCTTTAGAATCTTTAAGTGGTGGTAATGTCGATCAAATAAGCTTCGTAATGGCAAGCGGTAACAGAATTCAGCATGAAAATTATAGTGAAATTTCTGGATTTGGTCATTATACATCATTAAATATCCAAAAAAATAGCGAGGGTAAATTAACTGCTTATTATGCAGATTCTTTAGGTGGCGACGCCCCAGATTTTATAAAAAAAATGTTGGAAACAAGTGGAATTCAGTTAAAAAAAATTGATTGCGAAATACAAGAAGGTATGACTTGCTTTCATCATGCTTTGTTTAATTCCATAGCAATGCAACAAATGGATAAAGCAGCTTTGGACTTAGCTGGAAATAGCGTTAAAGATACTATAAAGATAGGGGATTCAACTTTTAATCGCGATAGTTTTATTGATGATAATTACAATAAATTGAAAGCAAGAGGTCGGCAATTATTGATTGAAGATGAGGCAATTAAATCTTCTCAAACTCCAAAACAAATTGAAGAAATTTTAGGCAATAATAAATTAATGTCAGAAATCACCAATAAAAGCATAGCCGAAGGCTCAGATAAATTGAAAGACGCTACCGATCTAAGTCTTTTAAGTTATAAAAATTTAACATTATTAAATGATTTTCTTAGTAGCATAAGTAGTGAAGTCGAAAACAAAGATACCAAAGCTAAAATCGAAAATCTTGGCACACAGCTGGTTTCTGATAATATTGATAAATTTCAAAATGTTTTGCTTGCTCTCAAAGAAGACCCTAATTCAATTAATAATTTAGATTTGCAAAAAGAAATTAGTGAAATTAAATATCAAATTACAGGGGAGAGAGAAAGTACAAAAGATGAACTTAAAAGAGCGGGAAGTCAAATCGATTTAAACAAAGAAGTTAATCCAACTCAAATTGATGAAGTAAAAAAGCTTCTAAGCCAATATGGTGATGAGTTAAATGACCAATCTGAAAAAAACAAATTCAAAAAAAGATTTGATGAATTATTCAAAGAAAATGAAATTTCAAAAGAAAGGCTAGATTTAATTAAATCAATTTCTCAAGATCCATCTTCAATAAATAATCATTCTTTTTCATTAAAACTAAATAGTTCCAGAGCCAATAAAACACAAGGCATAGAAAGATAAATTTCAATCAAAATATTTTAAGTTAAAAACTAAAGTTAAAAGTGTAAATTAACGACTTTGCTCATTTTCTGAGTTTTTTTGTTTATTTTCCTCTTGTTTGACCTCTTTTTGCCACTTTTTTGAATTTGGATTTTTTACTTTATTTTTAAAGACCCTGCTCTGGGTCTCTACAGAATCTTGCTGTTGAACTTGATTAGCTTGCGACTGGTTAGATGATTGACTGTTATCACCTTCCAAATCAATTGCACCTCGCCGAAAATCTTTGAGCTCTTGCAAAATCTCATTAGATAGTTGCTCTGGCTTAGAATTTAAAATATCTTGCCCAACTAAATTTTTTAAATCAGCATCAAGCACCTGAATATATTCACCGCCCAAGGTGCGCTCGACATGAAAACCATCATAATTAATCAAAGGTTTATAAGTATTGTTGGTTTGAGTAGCATATTTAGGCTTTACAACTTTTGGCGCTTCTTTTTCCAAATTTTGCAAAGCATTTTGATGAACTTTTAAAGCAATTTTATTCAAATCATCAATTTTTTTCTGTGCTCTTTTTTTTAAGCCTTCAAGCATTTCAATTGCTTCTAAATCACCAAGCATTAGCAATTCAATCTCTTTGAGTAAAATCATTTCTATTAAATGAAAATGTGAATCTTTCACCACTCTATTAACATCATCCTTAAATAGACCTAACAATTTGGAATCTTCATAAATTTTTTTTATTACAAATAATTTTTCGATTTCATTTTCAATTCTTTGAATTAAATTAATTTTTTCTAAATCTTGCTCCTTAACTGCAATTTTCATCTGTTGAGATAAATTATTTTTTACCTCCTCTTCTTTACTTAAAACTTTATTTTTGGCTTTTTGAACCTTGTTATTTTTATAAAACATTTTTGTTTTTAACTAATGGATGATGTTGTAATACCGCTTGTTTAAGCTTATTTTCTTGAACTGTTGTATAAATTTCAGTTGTTGATATATCGCTATGTCCAAGCAACTCTTGTATCATTCTTAAATCCGCTCCTTTATTAAGCAAATGAGTGGCAAATGAATGTCGAAAAATATGAGGATGAACTCTAGTTGGGTCAATTTTTGCTTTAATTGCCAACTCCTTTAACATCCGATGAAATCTTTGTCGAGAAATAGGCTTGTCATCAAAATTATATTTTGCTGGATTATGTGATGAAATTTTATTAACTTGGCGTGATGCCCGAAAATTCCCTACAAAAAGCCATTTTGAATAACTTAAACCAACCTCTTTTCTTTTAATCAAAAATTTTTTCAAAATTATTTTAGAAGTATCATTTAAAGGGGCAATTCTTTCTTTATTTCCCTTACCTTTTACGATAATATAGTCTGCAATTGAATCACCATTAAAGATTATTGAATTAACCGGCAAATTAACCAACTCAGATACTCGAAGACCAGCCGAGTACATCACTTCGAGCATGCAAGAAAGCTTTAGACCAAACTCACTTTGGTCTTGCAAAATTACATCGAGCATTCGATTAACCTCATCTTCATTCAAAAATTTAGGAATTTTTCTTTCTCTTTTTGGAATATTAAGATCAAAAGCGGGATTATTAGAAATAATATTTTCTGACTCTAAAAAATTATAAAAACTCTTAAAAGTCGAAATTTTACGATGAATAGATGCAGGTTTTAAGCCTAATTGAGCAGTTGACGATAAATAATTTTGCAGGTCAAGGCTATTGCATTTTATAAGATCTAAGGAATTTTCTAAACAATATTGTTCAAGCAAAATTAAATCATTTCGATAAGAATTAATGGTATTTTTTGATAAACCA
>JBMSPZ010000143.1:0-3625 GCA_049423025.1 Rickettsiales bacterium | reverse complement strand
TTTGCCATCGGAATTTTGGTTGACGATGCCATAGTTGTGGTTGAAAATATTGAGCGACATTTTAATTCTAAAAACAAATTATCATTGCCAAATCTTGCAATAATTGCAGTCTCTGAAATTGGTTCCTCAACAATTTTGGCAACCTTTGCGGTAATAATTGCGATTTTGCCAATGAGCTTTGTCCAAGGACTGATGGGGCCATATATGAAGCCAATTCCAATTGGCGCCAGTTTTGCGATGCTATTTTCATTATTGGTAGCTTTTATGATTACACCAATTGCTTCGATTAAATTAATCAAGCCTCATATTTTAATGAAATCATCTAAAAACAAAGCTTCTTTTTTGGATAATTTTTATCAAAAAATTATTCATATTTTTTTAGATAAAAAATCTTCAGCGATATATTTCGTTTTAATGATTTTAGTTTTTTTAATTTTGTCATTATCTCTGGTTTATTTCAAAGAGGTTAAGGTCAAAATGCTTCCTTTTGATAATAAGGATGAGTTTCAAATTACCTTGGATTTTCCGGCTTCTACCAACCTGCAAGATAACCATAATTTAAGTATTAAATTAGCAGAAATTTTAAGCGAAGATCCAAATATTCTTAAGATTCAAGTTTTTTCGGGCGAGCCTGCACCATTCAGTTTTTCAGGTATGGTAAAGCATAATTATTTGCGACACCAAGATTATCTTAGCGATTTACAAATTTTATTAAAAGACAAAAAGCTTCGTGAAATTTCAAGTCATGAAATTATAAAAAATTTACGTCCAAAGATTGCTGAGTTTGCAAAAAAACACCAAATCATCGCCAAGGTATTGGAAATCCCACCTGGTCCACCAGTTTTGAGTACAGTAGTAGCAGAAATTTATAATTCTAACGCCCAAACATCCCAAGGTAATATTGCTACCAATGACATTTATAAAATATTTTCAAATGAACCAAGTTTAGTCGATTTAGATAGATTTGATAAAGCTCTAAGACCAAAAAAAATTTTTGAGTTTGATTATGAAAAGGCTGGAAATTTGGGGGTTAATAGCGGCTCGATTGCCAATATTGGTAAATTATATTTTTCCAATAACAAAATTGGTTCATTGCAAAATTTAAATGCACCAGAAGAAGTTGGGATTTATTTGCAATTTCCAAATCAAAATAAGGCTGATATAAATTCCATCATGGATTATAATGTAAAAACCATTAACGGCGGAAGTGTAAAATTTGGCGATTTAATAAAATCAATTCATGATGAAGAAAATATAGCTTTATATCGAAAAAATCTGCGGTCAGTAAATTATATTACCGCCGAAATTTCTAGCAATGAAGAAGCTCCAATTTATGCAATAAATAAACTAAATAAAAATTTACAAAATTATCAAAAATATTTTATGGAAATCCCTAATCAATTATCTTCGGTGGCAATTAAATGGGATGGCGAAATTTTCATTACCATCGAAGTTTTTCGTGATTTGGGTTTTGCTTTTATTTTTGCCATCATTGGAATTTACATTTTGATTTTGATTAAATTTAAAAGTTTTTCAGTACCAATAATTATTATGATGCCTATTCCTGTAAGCCTTATTGGCGTTATGATTGGCCATTATATTTTAAATTCATATTTTACCGCAACTTCAATGATTGGCTTTATGGCAGGTGCTGGCATTATCGTTCGAAATTCTATAATTTTAATTGATTTTATTGAGCAACAAATTTTACAAAAAATCGCTTTAAAAGAGGCTGTTATTCAAGCTGGGGTTTTAAGGTTTCGTCCAATGTTATTAACAGGTTTAGCAGTAATTTTTGGGAGCTTAGTTATGTTATCTGACCCAATTTTTAATGGCTTCGCTATTAGTTTAATTTTTGGCGAAATTGTTGCAACTATGCTAAGTCGATTTTTAATTCCAATTTTGTATTTTTATTTAATTGGCAAAAAGCGAGAACAAAAATTATCAAACAATTTATAATAATTAATTTAAATTTAAAATTGATTTTTTATCATCAAAATTTTGAAATGATTTTTTTAATAAAGTATTTTTTATTATGCCACCTTCTTCGCCAGCAAAACCTTACCCTATTGAAAATGAAATTGATATCAATTCACAATTGCATTTGATGCGATTGGCAGTAAGTTTGATGCAAAAAAGAACTAGTGAAGAAGCCTTAAGGCAGAAATATAGAAGAGGTGAGGGAATAAGAAATAAACAAGGTGGATGGAGAAAAGAGGGGATTGCAAGATCTAAAATTAGAGATTTGCAAAATTCTTTAACTTATGATTCAAGTCAAGTCCAAACACAAATTACCGAAGTTGGTAAATCGCCAGAAATTGTTGCAACTGATGAAGTTGACGCAGTTTTAGAAAATCCAAAATCAGACCTTAAAAGATTATCAAAAACCGAGATTGAGGAATTTCTAAAAAATGCTCGTGACAATAAAATATTTGTCGAAGGAATAGATTTTTCCAAAATGGATTTGAGCGACCTTGATTTAAACAATTTAAGCTTTAGAAATTGTAATTTCTCTGGTGCAAAATTTCCTTCAATTGATGGTGTATTTTTTGACAATAGTTGCAATCTTGAAAGCTCTGATTTTAGTAATATAACCATCGGTAAGGTGTTTTTTGGGGCTAAAACACTGCAATATAATATGTATGATTTGGTTTATAATATTGGGAAAAATCAAATATTAATGAGTCGCGCAGTTGAATTTAATGAAGACCACCAATTTCAATCTTTTAAAAGTGATATTGATAAAAAATCTCAATCCCAAATCCAAAGTGAAATTACTGATTTACGTGCTAAAACCATTCAAAAACCTGTTATTTTAAAAGTTACCAATGCCAATTTTTCTTCGACCAAATTTGAAAATTTTTATGCATCTAATGCTGATTTTTCTTCATCAAATTTTACTGATGCTAGAATTCGAATTAATCAAGGCTTTCCAGAGTCTGGTAGCATATCTATTGATATATTTGATGTTGATGGGGTTGATTTGACGGGTGCTTTTTTTGAAATCTTTGATAATCAGGGGCAAAAAATACAAGAAACTCATGGCACACAATCATTTAATTTTAGCAATATAAATCCTGATTTAAAATGTGTAATCGGAAATTGTGGAGTTATGTCGCAGGAATTTGTTGAAAAAATGCAATCAGGTAAGGAAATTTTAGTTTTGATAAATGGTGACAACCAAAAAATTCCAAAAGGTTTAAAAATGCAAAGTGCCGATCCAGATTATAAGGATTTTGAATTTACAAGCCATCAAGATTTAAAGGCGACTGAATTAAAATCGGTTGAACTATGTAATCATTATTTTGGTAGATATAACATAAAATTTATTACTGAAGAGATGCTTGATGGTCGAGAGCCTGACCAAATTTTGCATCTTAATTTTTTTAATTTAAAAGCACCTGCCTTAGTTGATTTTAATAATTTTTATGGATTTGGCAACAAAGAAATGGTCATATCTTTTAATCCAGAATTGGCGAAACAGGATTTTTGGTCGATTTTTTTGCATGAGATGTCGCATATGTTTTTTCAACATCCAAAAACTTTAGCCAGCTTATCTTATCCAACTAAAATATCATATTTGCCACCAATGGTTATGAGACCAGATTCCAACTCGGTTATGGTT
>JBMSPZ010000142.1:0-3653 GCA_049423025.1 Rickettsiales bacterium | reverse complement strand
TAAAAGATGATGATAAACGAGCTGGCTATGATAGATTTGGCCATCAAGAACAAGGTTTCGGTGGTGGCTCGTCGCGAGGAGGTGCTGGTTTTGATGGCTTTGACTTTAATGATATTTTTAGTAATTTTGGGGATTTTTTTGGTCAAGGAGCTCAACAAAGATCACAAAAAAAATCTTCATCACAACGCGGTTCTGATGTTCGATATAATTTAGAAATATCACTTGAAGAGGCATTCGCTGGAACTACTGAAAATATTACCTTCACCATTCCTTCTACTTGTGATTCTTGTCATGGCACTGGTTCGGCCGATAATTCTAAACCAACAACTTGTCAGGCATGCAAAGGAACGGGGTCGACTAGGGTTCAACAAGGTTTTTTTATTGTCGAAAAAACTTGTGGAACATGCGGTGGAAGTGGCGAGGTCATAAAAAATCCTTGCAAAAAATGTCATGGTCAAGGCAGGGTCAATAAAGAGCGAAGCTTGTCAGCAAAAATTCCGGCAGGGGTTGAAGAGGGTAATCGTATTCGCTTTGCCAATCAGGGTGAAGCTGGATATAGAGGCGGTATTGCTGGTGATCTTTATGTATATATCTCTATTCGTAAACATCCATTTTTTCAAAGAAATGGCGATGATATTCATTTTGAAATGCCAGTTAGAATGACCACTGCATGCCTTGGTGGCTCGGTGGAGATTCCAACAATTGATGGCTCAAAAGTCAAATTACAAATTCCTGAGGGCTCACAAGATGGCGACACTTTGCGCTTAAAATCAAAAGGTATGAGTGTTGTAAATTCAGGGGGCAGAAGGGGTGATATGTATGTAAAATTAAATATTGAAGTGCCAGTAAAATTATCTAGCGAAGAAAAAGATTTACTGCAAAAGCTCGATAAAATAATGGCAAGTAAAGCTTCAAGTAATCCAAAATCAGAAAGTTTTTTCAAAAAAGTTGGAGATTTTTTTAAATAATTAAATATAAAATAATGAGAAATACTATAGTGAATTCTGGTAAAGATGCTGGAAAAATTATGATTGGTCTTGGGAGTTCTGCGGGTGCCTTTGTGGGCGCTTGGGCATTGAGTAAAAATATTGATAAAACAAACTCGATAGGAGATAATCTTCCTTTTATTGTTGGTATGGCATTTCTTGTTCCAACTGGTATAACGGCTTTAATTTTGACGGCAATGAAATGTGCTGGATATCCTGGTGTTTACGCTAGAGATTCGGCGAGTAATCAGCAAACAGCCTTAACACCTTTAGCCCATGCAAGTGCCCAAATAGGATTTGAAATCACAGCAGCTCCTAACAATGCACCCCAAACAACAAATCAAATTTTATTTACTCACAATAGATCTGATGGTAAAGCTTTATTTTTGTAAATCCAAAATTAAAATTAAAGTTCAATTGAAAAAAAATTTAAATAAATTTGTAACTTAAGATTTGGTTAAAATTTACTACTTGACTAAAATTATTTTTTTTGTAAAATTTTATAAAATAAAAATATTTTTGCTTAAATGCTTAATTTCTTCAACCGATATTTTAGAGTTGTTTTTTTAGCCGAATTAGTAAAAATCAAGTTCCATAACATAAATTTATGGAAAAATGCAATTAAAAAATTTAAAATAATATAATTATTATGCCAACTATTAATCAGTTAATTAGAAAACCTAGAGTTAAACAGGTCGCCAAAAACAAGGTTCCAGCCATGAAAGCTTGTCCACAAAAAAGAGGTGTTTGTACCCGTGTTTATACCACAACTCCAAAAAAACCTAACTCAGCTCTTCGTAAAGTAGCTCGTGTAAAATTAACCAACGGCTTTGAAGTTATCGCATATATTCCAGGTGAAGGTCACAATTTGCAAGAACACTCAGTTGTTGCAATTCGCGGTGGTCGTGTTAAAGATTTGCCGGGTGTGCGTTATCATATCGTCCGTGGCTCTCTTGATACCCAAGGTGTAAAAAATAGAAAGCAGGCTCGTTCTAAATACGGCGCCCAAAAACCTAAATAATAATTTTTAATTTTTCAAAAATATGAGAAGAAAAGCAGCAAAAGTCAGAAAAATCTTTCCAGATGCAAAATATAATGAGATTATTGTTTCTCGTTTTGTCAATCGTTTAATGAATGATGGAAAAAAATCAGTTGTTGAAAAAGCTATTTACAGTGCTTTCGATGATCTAGAAAAAAAATTGAAAAAAAATCCAATTGACATTTTCAAAGAAGCCCTTGAAGTTATTACTCCAAAGGTTGAGGTTCGCTCTAGAAGAATCGGTGGCGCTACTTATCAAATCCCAGTTGAAGTTTCTGCTCGCAGAGGTTCAGCTTTAGCATTAAAATGGCTAAAAATTTCAATTGAAAATATTAAAGGAAAAAAACTTTCAAACAAGGTTGTAACCGTAATTCTCGAATCACTCGACAATAAAGGATGGGCTGCCAAGAAAAAAGAAGAAGTTTTCAAAATGGCTGAAGCTAACAAGGCCTTCGCTCACTATAAATGGTAATAATATTTTTATCGGCAATTCTTAAAAAATTTTTCCTTAAATCAAATTTTAAGGAAAAATTTTTTTTAAAAAACCCACAACATTATCTCAACCCAGCTCCCCGTAAAGCGCTTAAACACCTACATTAATTTTTCGAGTAATTTTAATAAATCCCTACTTGAAACACTGAAAACACTAGCAGTTCTTAGCTCTCCAGCTTTTCGGGGGAGCGGATTCTAGAAACTAAACGGTAGTTAAATTCTTTGAGTCGCGGGGGGTCAAAAAAAATATCAAAAAAAGCGGTCTCATCACCCTCCCTAGGCGGGAGGGTAAAATTTTTTTTACTAAAAAAAATTTTGGGAGGGGGGCAATGGAATTATAATTTAAAACTCCAAAGATAAAATAATTTGATGAAGTAATTTTCTTAGGTTAAAACTCAATTTTATAAAAATATAAATATAAAATATCAAATTTTTCTTTGATTAAACAAAACTCCCCCTCCCAAAATTTTTTTTAACAAAAAAAATTTTACCCTCCCGCCTACGTAGGGTGATGTAACCGCTAATTTTGCCAAAAAAATTTTCCCTCGCGCAAGAGACTTAAGGGGGGTAACAACAATATTTCATTTACAAAAATTTCAATTGAAATTACTTAAATTACAATAAAAAAACTTTAAAAAAATGTTGTGTAATAGAAATTTTTTGTTATGATTTAAAAAAATCATTTCTATTGCAAAATTTTATGTGGGAGTTTTTTCGCTCTTTAACAAATTGCAATAAATATGCTGATAAATTGATGTAAAAATCACATTCTTACAATCAAATTAAATAAAAACTTTAACTTAATTTTTGCTTTATGGCACGACAAATTGAAATTGAAAAATATCGTAATATCGGAATTATGGCTCACATTGATGCTGGTAAGACCACAACTACCGAGCGTATTTTGTACTACACTGGAAAATCACACAAAATTGGTGAAGTCCATGATGGTGCGGCAACAATGGATTGGATGGAGCAAGAACAAGAAAGGGGAATAACTATCACCTCAGCTGCCACTACTTGCTTTTGGAAAAATCACCGCATCAATATTATCGACACTCCTGGTCACGTAGATTTTACTATTGAAGTTGAAAGATCGCTTCGTGTTCTTGATGGAGCTGTTGCAGTATTTGACT
>JBMSPZ010000141.1:0-3712 GCA_049423025.1 Rickettsiales bacterium | reverse complement strand
AATATTTGGCTTGAGTTTCAATGGCATGACCAAAGGTATGACCAAAATTCAATAGTGCCCTTATATTATTTTCTCTTTCATCTTTACTCACAATTTCGGCTTTTATTTTGCAAGATTTTTCGATAATATATATTAATGAATCAGAATTTTTTGCAAAAATATTTGATAAATTTTCTTGTAAATATTTAAAAAATTCTTGGTCATAAATTAAGCCATATTTAAGGACTTCAGCATATCCAGATCTGAATTCACGAAGATTTAAACTTTCTAAAAAACTTATATCGCAAATTACTAATTTTGGTTGATAAAAACTGCCGATTAAATTTTTGCCATATTTGGAATTTATTCCAGTTTTCCCGCCAACCGAACTATCTACCATTGAAAGTAGGGTGGTTGGAATTTGAACAAAATCGATGCCACGTAGTAAAACCGAAGCGCAAAAACCCGATAAATCACCTACTACACCACCACCAATTGCAATTATCAATGATTTTCGATCGATACCAATTTTGAGAATTTTTTCGCAAAGTTGATTAAAATATTTAAATGATTTTGATGATTCGCCCTGATTTATTTCAATTAAAATGCCATTTGGAATTGATTTAAGAATATGATTTTGATAGTGTTTGTGAACATTCTCATCGCATAAAATTATAGTCTTATTGTAATTATTTTGACCTAAAAAATTTTGAATTTGCTCTTGAAAAATATTGATACCAACCGCTATTTTATATGATTTCTGTTCTAGATTTAAATTAATTATTTTCATAATTTTTTACATTAATTTTGGTTAGAATATTTTTTACTATTTGTTCAAAGGTGAGGTTGGTTGTGTCAAATTTAAAATCCGATTCTTCGTAAATTGGATAACGGATTTTGGCTAATTCTTCCAATGTTTGTCTTTTATTTTTCTTTTCCAAAAGTGGACGATTTGACTTTAAGCTAACTCTGCGCAGGGTTTCTTCAATTGAAGCAAAAAGCCAGATGGTAATAGCCTTTTCTTCTAATAATTTTCGAGTATTTTTGTCTAAAAACGCTCCGCCTCCAAGAGAAAGAACGATAAATTCATCGCGATTTAAAATATTTTCTATAGTTTTGGCTTCGATTTCGCGAAAGTATTTTTCGCCACTTTGGGCAAAAATATCAGCAATTGTTCGATGCTCGCAATCTTCAATTTCATGGTCGCTGTCAATAAAATAATATTTTAGTTGATTTGCCAATTTTGAACCAATAGAGGTTTTGCCAGCGCCCATTAATCCAATTAATGCAATAATTTTTTTTTGATGCATAAATAAAATCTTGAAATAAATTTTAATAGCAATTATATTAATAAAAGAAGTTTTGGCAATCAAAATTTTAAATTTTATTAACTAATTTTAGGTATCTTAAATATGATTGAATATAACAGTAAATCTTCTTTTGCCTCAAGCGCTTCAAGAGCTACATCATTTGATTCTGCGCTTAGAGACTATATGGTCAAAGTTTATCAATATATGTCAATTGCACTAGCAATTTCTGGTGTAATCGCTTTCATGGTGGCTTCATCTCCACAATTAATGCAGGCTATTTTTGGCACCCCATTAGCCTATGTTGTAATGTTTGCCCCTTTGGTTTTTGTTTTCATTTTTGGTTTTAAAATTAATTCAATTTCTGCACAAAAAGCCAAAAGCTTTTTATGGATATATGCAGGATTAATGGGTTTATCTTTGGCAACAATTTTTGCAGTTTACACCGCAACTAGCATTACTCGAGTCTTTTTAATTACTGCTTCAACCTTTGGAGCGATGAGCTTGTATGGATATACAACCAAAAAAGATTTAACTAATATCGGGTCATTTTTGATTATGGGATTGATTGGTCTTATGATTGCGTCATTGGTTAATATTTTCCTTAAAAGTTCAGCTTTGGAATTTGCATTATCTATAATTGGTGTGTTTATTTTTATTGGCTTGACTGCATATGATACTCAAAGAATAAAGCAAACTTACTATCATTTTGCTGGTCATGATGAAGCGGTTAATAAAATGGCTGTTATGGGAGCTTTAAGTCTTTATATGGATTTCATTAATCTATTTATTATGTTACTTCGCTTCTTTGGCGAAAGAAAAGATTAATTTTTTAGTAAATATTTGTTTATTCCTCAAAGGGGCTAGATATAAAAAATCTAGCCCTTTTTTTGTGCAGTAATTTGGATTTGGTAAGATTTGGATTTGGAAAATATACAATATTTTGCAAATCTATGTCGATGTTTTTAGCTCAGCTTTTTGCTCTAAATTAGATACCTTGTATCTTTTTTGATTTGAAAACCGAGCGGTATTTACCATTATTTTGTTCCTCAAAAATTTCGAAATAATCGCTAATGAAATCATGAACTCGATAAATAATTTTTGGATTTTGGTCTTTTTCATTCACCTTATATAAATCCCAAATTTGATAAAATTTATGACCATATTCATATGCGGTATTAATTTTAACCTCGCGGTTAAAAGTTACATCAAGCACAGATATTTGCCACTTCTTGTCGCGTTCTTGGGCGATTGCAGTAATTGATGTTAGATTGATAAAATTTTCAAAAAAAGCATCATCATTTGATTCGCTTAATCCATATAAGTTAAAAGCGATAGTCAGGGGTTTATCTTTAATTTTCCAAATATAATTTGCTCTTAAATTGGAGATGATTTCTGGTGCAATTCTTCTTTTGGCAAAAAATTTCTCGATTTTTTTAATTAATTCTGGGTATTCTTTGAAATCATTTTGCCATAAAATATTGTAATTTCTGTTGCCAACGGGATTTAACTTCCACTCTTCAATTAAATTACCATTTTTAGAATCTTCAAAGTTAAAACTTCTACCCCATTTGGTAATAAAATTTCTTTCTAATATTTTGTTGTCAGGAAAAAATTTTGCCTGATTGCTAATTAATACTCCAAGATTTTTTTTACTGTGATTGATGGTGTAATTATTATGCAAAAAAATCTCAACATCATTAGGATTTGGAAGTGGATTTGGGTTTTTTGCCAATTTAATTAGTTCGGGGTCGTTACTTAATTTTGGATGAGCATAAGCTATGCTTTCTCGATTTGAATTTATGGCAATTTTAACAAAATCCTTATTGGCTTTAACATTTGGTGTAGCAAATTCTAAAAGAGTGCCATTATCATCTAGGGCCTGTCGAGAAAATTCTTCGAAAGATTTGATGCGATCGGAGCCAAATTTGTAATTATCGGCATCAAGATCAATCATTTTTTTCATAAAACTTTTATTATCAAGGAGGTTCCAAGAGCAATATTTAAGACTGTCGCGATTGATATAAATAGCGTCTTCCATAAAATATTCATCACTGCGAATTTCGGGTGGAGTATATTTTAAAATTTCTGGATAGGCTTTAATTAGGCGCTTTATGAATAGCTTATCTTGATGAAGATTTTCTGGCAAATTTTCAAATTGCGATGGGTCTTGCATCAAAATTTTAAAAATTAATTTCTTGTTTTGAATGAGGCAGTTTGGTAAATTTTGAATAATCTCTTTATTGCCTTTTTTTAATTCTTCAATTATCGGTTGATAATATTGTTCCGAAAATTGGCAATAATTTTGGGCGCTTAAATTGTTTTGAAGTAAAAAGAAAAATGTAAAAAAAGTGGCAATTTTTTTGTGCATTAGCCCTTCATTGATGATATATTTTCAAGTTGAATATTTTTGCGGTTATTAAAAA
>JBMSPZ010000140.1:0-3721 GCA_049423025.1 Rickettsiales bacterium | reverse complement strand
GCTTATTTTGCTAGAGGAAAATTTTACCCTCTCAAGCAAGTGGAGGGTGATGACACCGCTAATTTTGCCAGAGGAAAATTTTACCCTCTCAAGCCAAGGGAGGGTGATGAAACCGCTAATTTTGCCAGAGAAATTTTATTAATTGAGCAACTGAAGATAGTGATGACACCGCTAATTTTGCCAGAGGAAAATTTTATCAATTGAGCAACTTTGGAGGGTGATTGCACCGCTCACAAATTTAAGCCTTTTGACCCCTAATTTCTCCGCGAATTTAACTACCGTTAAATTCTTTTCGTCCGCTCCCTACAAAAAGTCGGGGAGTTTAGAACCGTTAGCGTTTCACTCATTTTT
This sequence comes from Rickettsiales bacterium, assembly GCA_049423025.1. GTDB lineage: Bacteria > Pseudomonadota > Alphaproteobacteria > Rickettsiales > UBA1997 > CAILUF01. The sequence continues at coordinate 3,370 of JBMSPZ010000140.1, read as the reverse complement.
ATCTAGTTTATTTTTTATATGGTTTTTAAAAAACAATATCAAAATTTATATTTGCTTTAAAATTAGTGCTAAAATAAAATTAACATATTATCCAAGTTATACAAAAACATATTTAATGCCAATTATTCTAACATTTTTTATATTATTTTTTAGTGCGTTAAATCCTGTTTTTGCTAAGGAATATAGCATTGAGGAGTTGCTTAAAATTGCTGAAGAAAATAGCGATAACATAAAATCTGCACAATTTTTAGCTGAAGGGCAAAAGAGTTTGGCAAACCAGCAAAAATATTGGGATAATCCCATTTTAGAATATAAAAATGGATCAACTAACAATGTTCAAATTAGTCAAAATATACCATATTTTAATAAATTAAAAAATCGCTACGATATTGAAAATTGGGAGTCGCAAGCCCTATGGGTTCAAAAAAATAATGTTGCTTTACAAGTTAAGTCCGAGACTTTTCGTTTAATTTATCAATATCAAATTATTAAAAAAAGAATTGAACTAGCTAAAAAAAGGCTTAAACGCCTTGAGCTCGTCAATAAATTTTTGGCTAATTTGGTTTTAACTTCGCCAACTAAAAAGGCTCAATGGTTTATAACTAAAGACAAAATTAAATTGGTGGAAAGAGAGTTGATTTTATTTGAAAATGATTTGGTGCAAACTTGGAATAAGGCTAATATTTTTTTACATTTAGACCAAGCTCCAACCAATATCAATATGAGTTGGCTTGACAAAAAATATTATCAAGGTCGAGAGTTTTATCAAGAAAGTGCAATAGAGAATAATCAAGAGCTTTTGGCACAAAAAAACCTAATCAATAAATCTCAATCAGAGTTAGAATTTGCTAAAATTGAGCAAATGCCCGATGTGAAAATTTCTGGTTTTGTTGAAAATTCTGCAAGTAATAAATCGTCGGCAAATAACGGAGTTGGCTTGGCTTTATCAATCCCTTTGATTAATCGTAATCAAGAAAAAATTCTTGGCTCAAATTCTAATTTAAAATCACGGCAACTTAATTTTGAATTTCAAAAGCGACAATTACAAAGAAATATAGATAGCAATGTCAATGAATTTGAAACGCTTTTAAAAATTTCTCAAGAATTTCCAATGAAAAATCTCGAAACCATTGTTAATCGCTTGGAAGAAGCAAATAATGATTTTAAAAAAGGCATTTTGGATTTTATAACTTATATCGAGCTAGATTCGCAAGAATATCAAATAGTCGATGCCACTATCAATGCCCAAATTGACTTGGCAAGATGCTATGGAGATTTAATGAATAAAATTGGTTTTTTTATTATCCCGAATTTAAAAAAATAAATAATAATGACTAAATTTTTTGAAAAAATTTTACAATTAAGATGGTATGTAATTTTACTATTCGGATTTATAGCGTTGTTTGGTTTTTTTTGTTTGCACGAAATTAAAATAGATGCCATTCCTGATATTACCAATAAACAAGTTATAATTAACACCAAAACTATGGGAATGGATCCAGCCAAAATTGAAAAGGCGGTTACTTATCCTATTGAGACTGAATTATATGGTATTCAAGGTCTAATTGAGATGCGTTCAATTTCAAAATTCGGTTTATCGCAAATAATTTTAATTTTTGATGATTCAATCGATATTCATTTTGCTCGCAATCAAGTTTTGCAAAGAATTTCTTCGATTCGCTCCCAGATTCCAAATAATATGACCCCCGAAATTGCTCCACTTACGACTGGCATTGGAGAAATTTTGATGTATCGAATCTATGATCCAGAAAATAAAATGGATTTGATGGAACTGCGCACCGTCCAGCAATATCAATTTTCTAGAGAATTAAAGAAAATAAAAGGTGTCGCCGAAGTTGATAGTATTGGAGGCTATGAAAGGGAGTTGCACTTAAATATCTTGCCCCAAAACCTTGTCAAATACGGCATGACGCCAGAAAAATTGATTCAACAAATCGAAACGGTTGGTGAAAATTTTGGCGGAGGTTATATTGAAAAAGATGGTAAACAAAAAATTGTCCGCACCCTTGCCGATATCAATAAATTTGAAGATGTGATGGATATACCTATTAAAATTGATTATAGCGGAAATTTTCTTGCACTTCGACATATTGTGGAGGTAAGTCCAAATCATTCGCAACGCCTCGGTAGTGCAACTTATAATGGCAATGAGGCGGTAATTGGAACGGTGATGATGCAATCAGGAGAAAATGCTAAAGAGGTTTTGATAAAAGTTAAAAATAAAATTGCCGAAATTAATCGTAAAAGTTCAAAAGCAAAAATCGAAATTCTTTATGACCGACAATTTTTAATAGACTCAACCGTTAAAACTGTATTAAAAAATTTAGGCGAGGGAATATTGCTGGTGATTGCTGTTTTATGTTTAATTTTAGGAAATTTAAAAATCGGAATGATTGTGGCGTCATCTTTGTTATTTTGTATATTAATTCTAGCAATTTTCATGAGGGTTTTTAATGTTTCAGCGAATTTAATGAGCCTAGGAGCCATTGATTTTGGCTTATTGGTTGATTCTTCGATAGTTATGATTGAGTATTTAATTACCCATTTGATTATTACCAAAAATTCTGAGCAAAAAATTAATTCTATTGCCAAATTATCAGCGCAAGTTGCTAGGCCAATAGCCACTGGAATATCGATAATAATTTTAGTATATATGCCGATTTTGTTATTTTCGGGTATCGAGGGCAAAACCTTTGCGCCAATGGCGATTAATGTTATAATTGCTATGTTTGCAAGTTTGGTTGTTGCCTTTTTTTTAATGCCTGTTTTAGCTTATTTTTTTGTAAATAAAACTATAACTCATGAGGATCATTTTATTTTCGATTTCATAAAAAAAAGATATGAAAAATTATTAAATTTTTGTTTAAAAAAAGATAAGATAATTATTTTAATTTGTGTCAAATTTTTTGTGGTGGCATTTTTTTTATTTTCCAAAATGTCAACCGATTTTTTACCAGAATTAAATGAGGGTGATATCGTCTACACCGTTGTTACAAGCGATGGCAACAGTATTTCTAATACTGAAGAAATTATTCAGGATTTAGAGAGGCAAATTAATAATGAAATTGAGATTGATAAAATTTATTCACGAATTGGAATCAGTCAATCTGGAATTGATTTAATGCCACAAAATTCAGCTGATATTTTTGTAATTTTGAAAAAAGAATATAAAGAAAATGCCAAATTTATTGCTAAAAAATTTATTACTAAATTAAAAAATAAATGTGAAGAATGTGAAATTACCGAAACTCAGCCAATTAAGATGCGCTTTAATGAAATGCTGGAAGGAAGTAGGGCAGATTTATCGCTAAAAATTTTTGGTGAAGATTTAATGCAGTTAATTACAATA
>JBMSPZ010000139.1:0-3724 GCA_049423025.1 Rickettsiales bacterium | reverse complement strand
CTCTTCTAGCACTTTACTATCGGTAGAAAAAGCTTTGGTTTTTTTGGATTTTTTGCTTGGCTCAATTTGCATTTTTTGAAATAAAATTTCGGCCAATTGCTTGCTTGAAGCTATGTTAAATTCTTCGCCTGACAATTGATAAATTTCGGTAGAAATTTCAGTAATTTTTTTGCTAAAAAAACCGCTTAAATGTTTTAATTTTTCCTCATCAACCAAAATTCCGTTGAACTCCAGTTCGGCTATAGCAGTTAAAAGGGGCAATTCAAGTTTTAAATAATTGTGATGAAGATTTTGTTCGCTGATTTTTTGCGCTAGATTTTCGTAAATTTGGATAATTCCATAATTTAAATTAGCAAAAAAATTGGCTTTTGCATCTTCGTCATTTAAAAAAATCTTGTCGTTAAAGTCATTTTTTTCAATTTTATCAAGATTTTCCATAAAATTTACATCGAAAAATTTACTTGTAGAAAAATTTTCAATAAGCTCAATTAAACTAAAATGATTGGCAGAATTGATGATATAACTCATCTGTTTTAGGTCATCTAAAATCCAAGGAGAGCTTACAAATTTTTGGTATTTATTGATTTCAAAATTATGATATAGTCGTAAAAATTCTTTGCTGTCATAAAATAATTTGCGAATACTATTGTCAAATAATATCTTATCAAAATCTTCAAGAGAAAAATGATTATTTTTTTCCTCATTTTCATTAAAATTTAACAAATCAAAATTACTATTTGCCGAAGAGTTTTTGATATTGGCAAAAAAGGTTTCAATATAATCATTTTGAGTACCAAAAGCGGTCAAAAAAATTTGCGAGATTTTATTTTCGCATAAAATATAGTTAAGTAAAATATTGCCTTTTTTTTGGGCAATTTTATGGATATTTTCAATTTTTTCCAATGATTCAATTGCGGTGATTTTTACAGGAATTTGCTGTTTGTTGACGGGGTTTTTTTCATTAGAAATATCTTGAGAAATTTCGGATTGCGAATTGTTAGAATTATCGATTTTAAATTCTTTTTGCACTTTATAAATAAGCGATTTGAAGCCTTGAATTTCCAAGAATTTAAGTAATTTATGCGGGTCAATATTTTCAATTTGTAAATCATTTATGGTTAAATTTAATTCTACAAAATGATCGAGTTGAGCAAGTTTTTTTGATAAAAAAGCCCTTTCCTTGTCATTTAAGAGCAATTGTTTTTTATTAGCATTTTTAATTTCATCGATATTGCTATATAAATTTTCGATATTATCAAATTGCTTGATAAATTCTGCTGCGTTTTTTGGGCCAATTCCTTTTACCCCAGGGATATTGTCAGAAGAGTCTCCAATAAGAGCCAAGACATCGCATACTTGATTAGGTGTTACCATAAATTTTTCTAAAACTTCTGGAAAATCAATCATTTTATTTTTAAACGGGTCATACATTTTGATTTTATCGTCAATCAATTGCATCAGATCCTTATCTGAAGAAACAATTACCACTTCAAAATCTTGAGTTTTAGCTTGAGATGAGAGAGTTGCAATGATGTCATCGGCTTCAAAGCCAACCTTTTCCAAAACCTTAATATTTAAGGCTTCAACCGCTTGACGAATAATTGGAAATTGTGGTATCAAATCTTCGGGGCAGGGTGGACGATTGGCTTTATATTTGTCATAAATTTGGTGGCGAAAAGTTTTTGAACCAGCATCTAAAACTACTGCTAAATGCGAAGAATCTAGCGAAGCAATTAACTTTATTAACATATTGGTGAAGCCGTAAACCGCTCCAACTGGGGTTCCATCCGATCTAGATAGTGGTGGTAAAGAATGATAGGCCCGAAAAACAAAACCATAACCATCAATTAAAATAATTTTTTTCATTTCTTTAAAATTAATATTTGCGATATTAAAATAATAGTTAAAATGAATTAAAAATAAAATCAAAAAATTATGTATAGACTTTATCATCATCCATTATGTCCATTTTCTCGTAAAGTGCGCGTGCATTTAACCGCCAAGGAGGTTGATTTTGAATTAATTCAAGAAAATTTCTGGGAGCGAAGAAAAGAATTTATTGCCATGAACCCAGCTGGATCAGTGCCAGTTTTATTCGACAATATCAGTTCAAATTTGATTGCCTACAGTTCGGTTATTGTTGAATATATTGAAGAAAAACATCAAGATACTCGAAATTTTATTGGCGATAATATTGCCAGAAAAGCAGAAGCCAGAAGGCTACAAAATTGGTTCGATGAAAAATTCTATAATGAGGTTACCAAATATATTTTAAATGAAAGATTTTTTAATCGCTACTCTCTTGACCAAAAGGCTCCCGACTCTGATATTTTAAGAATCTCTCGTCGAAATCTTAATATACATCTAAGCTATATTGAATTTTTACTTGAAAGTAGAAAATATTTAGCGGGAGATGAAATTTCTGTTGCCGATTTTTCGGCGGCCTCGCATATTTCAGTTTTGGATTATTTTGGTGATATAAATTGGCACCATTATCAGCCAGCAAAAGACTGGTATTGCTTAATTAAATCCCATAAAGTTTTCAAGGAAGTTTTGCAAGATACAGTAGCTAATATTAACCCACCAGAGTGGTATACTAAATTAGATTTTTAATATGTTGAATTTAAATTACGAAATTGCTGGAGAATTTTTACAAAAACTTGATTTAAAAAATTTTTCCATAAATAAAATTGCGGGAGACGCCTCTTTTCGTTCGTATTACCGCATAAATCATCAGCAAGGAAGTCATATTTTGATGTATGCACCAGTTGGATATGAGGATTGTAGCAGTTTTATTTTAATTGATGAAATTCTAATAAATTTTGACCTATCGGCTCCCAAAATAATTGCTAAGGATCTAGCCTTAGGGCTTATTTTGCTTGAAGATTTTGGTGATGAAAGTTTTACAAAATTTTTGCAAAAAAGTCCAAATGAAGAGTTGAAAATTTATCAAAATGCTTGCGATGTTTTACTTGATTTACATGAAAAAACTGCAAATCTTCATCTTGAAAAAGTTCATAAATATAATTTAGCGGTCTTGTATCGAGAGGTTGAGCTTCTTATTAATTGGTATTTACCTCACAAAAATATTGAAATTTCTATTGAGCACAAAGAATTTTACAAAAAAACTTGGTTTGATATGTTTGATAAACTTTCTAAATCTTCTCAAGTTTTGGTTCTTCGTGATTATCATGCCGATAATTTAATGGTTTTAAATTCAGCTAGAGGCAAGAATGCGGTTGGTTTGCTTGATTTCCAAGATGGATTAATTGGTTCAAGAGCCTATGATTTAGTATCCTTAATTGAAGATGCTAGAAGGGATGTTTCTGATGAGAATGTAAAAAAAATATTTGATTATTTTATTTTAAACTCTAAAAATAATGTTGAAGAAATTATTCTAGACTATGAAATTTTATCTTTGCAAAGAAATATAAAAATTTTAGGAATTTTTGCTAGATTAGCTAATCGAGATAAAAAAACACACTATTTAAATTATTTGCCTAGGGTTGAAAAATATGTTAAAAATAGACTTAATTCTTCAAAAATATTTCCTCGGGATTTTTGCCAATTGTTATTAAATTACTTGTAAAATGACTATTGAATGTTAAAAGTGTTTCTAAAATTTTACTAGTTGTGTAATCATCATCTTCTTCTGCTTCATCACTCATATATTCACCTTTTTCCATTTATTAAATACCAACTGTGCTTTTAGACCAGAGTATGT
>JBMSPZ010000138.1:0-3727 GCA_049423025.1 Rickettsiales bacterium | reverse complement strand
ATTTAATTTTATTATACCTCGTGAGATCCACCTCTACTGGTGCCAATCATCTTTTTGACATGGCTTTTTTCTACACTTGCTGATGGTTTTTTGGGAGATAAAGTGCGATTAAAGTCGTCATGAGTTTTTTAGGTTTATTTTGAAAAACCATTATAGATTTTCATCAATCAATTTTTCTAAAAATCGAACCCGTAAAGCGGAAAGCAAATCGATAATTTTTTCTTTTTTAGGATGATTTAATTTTTAAACATATTTAACTTTAAGGTTTTGTTAAATATAATAAAATAATAAACATAATAAAATTTAATTTTAGTTTTCTAAAGTTTTTTTAATTCTAATAAATTCCCAATATTTTTCATTTTTCATATGACTATGACCATCTTCTTCGGCATGACATTTTAAACAAATAATTTTTAAATTTTCTTCTCTGTTATCATTTTTTTGGCCATTTATATGATGAGTATGCAGATATTGCTTCATTCCATTGTTATTCAAAACAAATCCGCAAGATTGGCATTTCCAGCCTAATTTTTCTTTTAGTTTTTTACCTATCTCATTAAAATTATTTGAATACTCATTTAATGGTTGAGTATAGTTATTGTGCCTTGGCTTCTCTAAAAATAATTGTCTTGGATAATTTTCAAAAAATTTAGAGATAGTAAAATTATTTACAATTTGATCTTTATTTTTTTGATTTAACATATCATAATTTTCAAAAGATATACTTCTAAGACAATTTCTACATACAATTAATTTTTCTAAAGAGTGTTTTTTCTTGATATTTCCAATGCGACATATTTCAAATTTACCATCAATTTTTGTTGAAACTACATATTTGCCAAATTTATTTTTTTTCCTCATCGAGTCCAATGTGCTACACCAAGCTAAATGAAATTTAGGAAGACTTATTTCCTCTTTGTTATATTGTTTTAAGTAATCAGGTATATCTCTTATATATACCAAAACTCTACTATCTTTATATGCCAGAGTTCCATCTTTTAAAACATTTATCTCTTCAAAATTAACATCTATCCCTTTACTAACCAAAATATCCAACTCTGCTTTTGTAAGACCTTGTCCTCTAAAATTTAAAGAGAATGAACCAAGGGTTTCTGCCTTCATTGTTTGTCTAAGTTTATTAAAGGGTTCAAAAAATTCAAAGTTTGTTAGTTTCATTCTATTGATTCAGTAATTTTTGCCATTTTTGCCTCAGAATCTGTAATTATTCTAAATTCAACTCTCTGTGATTTTTTCTTGTTTTCAGAGCCGTCAGATTCAATAATTGGCTTAGAGGATGATAAACCATTTGCGGTTACATGTTGTTTTATCCATTGAGAATCTTGCTTAACCTCATTTAATCCAAGAATAAATTGTAATGCACTTCTTGTTCTGGCTTGAGATAGAGCCATATTAAAAAAATATGCTTCTTGAGGAGTAGATGTATCATTCCATATGCTTGATGTATGACCTTCTATTCTTATTTCTTGAATAGAGCTTTTGTATTTTTCAGAGGTAATTATTTTTAAATATCTAGGAAAGAAATTATTTAAAATTTCTTTAAATTTTGGATTTAACTCATCTTTACCCGTTTCAAAAAGCACCTCAGGTTCTTTAAATCTTAGAGTTAATTTAGTATCAAATTCCGCTCCCCATTTATTTAAATCTTTTTCAAACTCCTTATTTAAATCTTCGTAAAGTTTAATACGCAAATCATTATATAAAATAGCAATCTCTCTAATTTTACTTTGATCAGATTCTACTTTCAACATATATGAAACAGCTATTAACATAAATATCATCATGAGACCAGTCATTAAATCACTCAATGAAATCCATTGATCCTCAATATAATGAGATGAGCTTTCTAAAAATTTTTGTTTTTTGGTCATTTTTTAACTAATCAATTTTACCAATTTTCAAAACCCTTTGAAGTCCTTCGGTGATTGGGGTATAGTCATTTGCAAATTTTTCAGATAGGGCCGCCATTTGTCTTCCAAAACTTTCCAAAGATTTTGTTAATTCATCGCTTAACGCTTTATCAAGAACCAAAATTTGTTCTTTAGTTTGCTCAACCAAAAATTTGATATTCTTATTAAAATCGTCATTGGAAATTCTAATTCCCTCAATCAAAACATTCTTCAAATCATTTTGACATGATGATACCGAGCTAGAAATTTGCTGGGTCATTTCCAAAATTTTTTCTTCAAGCTTTGGAATACCCGATCCGGCACGATCAAGAAGGTTAGCAAGGGAAGATAAAGAATCTTTTAATTGATTTCTTTGAAGCTCTAATGCATTAATAATTTTTGAAAGATTTTCCGCCGTGTCGGTAAATTTTGAAGTATTACTCAATATTTCATCATATCTGATTACAGCATCGGACATATTCTTTGTGGTAATTGATTGTTGCTCAATCATAATTTGCATATCATTTTTATACTTTTCTTGCCAAATCAATATTTTTCCAACAGCTTCATTTAGTTGTTTAAAATTTTCACCAAATTGTTCATTAATTTTTGTATTAAAATCTTTTATAACCTCCTTTAGTGCTTCAATTAAAGCCTTAGAATTATTATCAGCAACTTTTTCATAAAAATCTAACAATGACTTATTAATTTTATCCATTCTATCATTTGAATCTTGTCGAATAAGCTTAAGTTGATTTAAAAGCGTAGAATCATCATTTCCGGCTATTGATTTTTGAAGAGAAATTAGGTGAGAAGCCAAATCATCGATTGTAGAACCTTCGGTTTCTGATACCTCTTCATGCCCACGAAAGAAGTCTTTAAGCTTTATAAAAACCGCTCCTAAAATACCAACAACTGAAGCCCAAACAGCTGTTTTAATTCCATTTAAAAGCTTTGGAACTCCTTCGGCAACATTTTTTGCATCAAAATCAAATAAACCAATAGCAATTCCTAAAAATGTAGCAAATATTCCAGAAGTAGTAAGAATTGCAGGAGCTTTGGTTACAACATGTGAATCAAATTTTCTGAAAAAGCAAAAGTAAAGCGCCAGAAAACCAATCATTAAAACAAACACGAAAGTTTCGATTGGCAAACCAAAAATTGTAGAATATCTATCCATTCCTAGAAAAAATAATTTGTTAAAAAACTAGGTGGTGTCTTAAAAAAAATTTGGTTTCACTTTAAATAATTTTAATAGCAATTTTAAGTTTTGCAATTTTTTTCATTTCATTTTTTTTAAAAATAAAATTAAAATGATCTTATAAATCAATCAATTTGAAGCTCTGCTGTGATTTTTGAATTGAATTTATTTTGAAAAAAAATTTTTATTTCATTAATTTTAGCATCATTTTTTAAATTATAATTATCGGATTTTGTTTTGGTTAATGCTTCAGGAACTAATTTAAAATCTTGCTTTAGAGCCTCTTGATCAAGATTTGGAAAATCAAAATTCGAGTTAATTTTGGCACTAGAATTAACATTAAACAATTTATTCAACAAAGACATAACAAACATTTTAAAATTATAGTTTTGATGTTGGTGTTATGAGATTATTTTTTGGATTTGGACTTTAAATTATAAAAAATTATGTAAAAATTGCAAGAAAATTTCCAAACATAAATTTAAAAAAATTTTATCAAAATGATTTATAGTTTAAACCTTCCAACCTAACAATACCAAGTCTTTGCTCTCAACCACCCCCATAATTTGGCTTGTGGAATGGCAAAATTTCCTTTGCAAATACTAGCCGTGTTATCACC
>JBMSPZ010000137.1:0-3738 GCA_049423025.1 Rickettsiales bacterium | reverse complement strand
TGGGACAAATTGTGGCTTGGTCAGTGCGCGATGAATCTCTTCATACTGCTTCTATCATTAAATTATTTAGAACCTTCGTGCAAGAAAATCCTGAAGTTTGGGACGAAGAATTAAAGGGCCACCTTTATGAAGCTTGTGCAACAATTGTGCATTTTGAAGATGCCTTTATTGATTTGGCTTTTGAGATGGGAAATGTCGAGGGTTTAACTTCGAGAGAAGTAAAAAGATATATTCGTTATATTGCCGATCGTCGCCTTAATCAGCTAGGTTTGAAAGATATTTATATGATCGACATCAATCCTCTTCCTTGGCTTGATGAAATTTTAAACGGCGTTGAACATACTAACTTCTTTGAAAATCGTGTAACTGAATATAGTAAAGCTTCAACCACGGGAACATGGGAAGATGTGTTTTTAGAGATTGATAAAAATCGTGAAAAAATGCTAGAAATTTAATTGTATTAAACCATAATTTGAATAAGATATTTTAAATTATTTCCAAATATAATGAGTTTTTTATTGGCAAAATCTTTGCATCGCAAAATTAATTTTTACAAATTAATTTTGATTCTATGTTTTTTTTATAATTGCGCTATAACCAAAGCCAATGCGGTTCCAAGTCGAAATTTAACAGTTTTTGCCGAACCGCAAATGGCGAGTGTTATTACTAAAATTGCTCGCAGTTTTTCGCAAAAAAATAATGCGATAATTTCGGTAAATTTTAGTTCCGCCTATGATTTAATCAATGATATTGACCAAGGCGAGCCTGCCAATGTTTTTATTTCTGCCCATCCGCAAATTATTGAAAATCTTCGCCAAAAAGGTTTAGTCGATGTCTATAATATCGCCTATATTGCCACTGATAAATTAGTTTTATGCACATCAAAAAATAACAATAATTTTCCGCTTGAATTGTTGAAAAAAAATATTTCTTTTGAGGAATCCTTAAAAATTTTAGACAATTATAAATTAGGGGTAATTCTTGATCATGACGGAGTTTCCGCTGGAAATTATGGCAGAAAAATTATTCAAAATTTATCGCTAACAAATTTAAAAATCTTTAACAAATTACCAGAAGATAAATCATCGCTAATTAGAGATATTGAAATGAATAAGGAAGCCTATGGAATCTTATTTCAAAGCAACTTAACCAAAAATACAAATTTAAGAAAATTATCAATTCAAAATGATAAAAATATTTTCTACCAAGCCTTTGTAATTGCTGGTGAAAATATGGATATTGCCCGCGAATTTTTGAATTATTTAAAAAGCAAAGATGTAAAAAATATTCTTAGCGATAATGGCTATATAATCGACTTATAAAGTAAATTTGCCACTTCATCAATAAATTCATTAGTGTAAAGATAATCTTTGCCATGCTCAACTTTTGAGCCGTGAATACAAATTGCTAAATCCTTGGTCATTTTTCCATTCTCAACCGCCATTACGCATGATTTTTCTAGCTTTTTAGCAAAATCAATTAGCTCTGAATTGCCATCAAGTTTGCCACGAAATTCAAGACCACGAGACCATGCAAAAATTGAGGCAATTGGGTTTGATGAGGTCGGGTTGCCTTTTTGATGCTCGCGATAATGACGAGTTATGGTGCCGTGTGCCGCTTCGCTTTCCAGAATTTTGCCACAAGGAGTAATTAAAACTGAAGTCATTAGACCTAGTGAGCCAAAGCCTTGGGCGACAGAATCTGATTGCACATCGCCATCGTAATTTTTGCAAGCCCAAACAAAACTTCCCGATGATTTTAAGGCGAAAGCAACCATATCATCAATTAAACGATGCTCGTATGAAATGTTATTGGCTAAAAATTTTTCTTTAAATTCGGCATCATAAATTTCGGCAAAAATATCTTTAAATCTGCCATCATATTTTTTTAGAATAGTATTTTTGGTTGATAAAAATAACGGCCATTTTTTTTGTAAGGCAATATTGAAGCATGACCGAGCGAAGCCTCGAATTGATTCATCAATATTAAACATAGCCAAAGCGATGCCTGCAGATTTATAATTATGCACCTCATGTTCAATAATTTTGCCATCAACGCCTTCAAATTTAATTGATAATTTGCCAGCGCTTGGCACTAGAAAATCCGTGGCTTTATATTGATCACCAAAGGCATGACGACCAACGATAATTGGAGTTTGCCAATTCGAAACTAAACGCGGAACATTATTGCAAACGATTGGTTCACGAAAAACCGTGCCATCGAGAATATTACGAATAGTACCATTAGGAGATTTCCAAATTTGTTTTAAGTTAAATTCTTTTTTGCGATTTTCATCGGGTGTAATCGTTGCACATTTAATGCCAACCCCAATTTCTTTGATGGCATTGCCAGCATCAATAGTGATTTGGTCAGCAGTTTTATCGCGAATTTCAAGAGCTAAATCGTAATATTTTAAATTTAAATCAACACAAGGTAAGATTAGTTTTTCTTTAATTTGATGCCAAATAATTCTGGCCATTTCATCGCCATCAATTTCAACAATTGGATTTTTTACGGAGATTTTTTTCATAGGCTTTTTTGCTAATTACAAAGGTTGGTGGGTGGTAGAAGACTCGAACTTCCGACCTCTACGATGTCAACGTAGCACTCTAACCAACTGAGCTAACCACCCAAAAAAGATATAAATAAATATAAAAATGTTTTAACATCTTAAAATAAATAATTAAAATTAAAATAACAAATTTTAAATTTATGAAGAAATCAGCAATAATTTTACTTAGTGGTGGTTTAGACTCCGCCACAACCTGTGCTATCGCCAAAAATCAAGGTTTTGACCTTTACGGTCTAAGCTTTTTTTATGGACAACGCCACAAAATTGAACTTGAATCTGCCAAAAAAATTGCCAATTTTTTTGCCTTAAAACAATATCAAATAGCCAATATTGATTTAAGAATATTTGGAGGTTCCGCTCTGACTGCTGATCTTGAAGTGCCAAAAAATAATTTTGATGTAGATGTTCAAAAAAATCTAAATCAAATTCCAATAACTTATGTTCCTGCTCGCAATACTATTTTTCTTTCATATGCATTGGCATTTGCAGAAACTATAAATTGTTTTGATATTTTTATTGGTGTCAATGCCATTGATTATAGTGGTTACCCAGATTGTCGAAAAGAATTTATTGATGCCTTTGAAAATATGGCAAATTTAGCTTGTGCTTCAAGCGTAAAAAATTTAGGAAAATTTAAAATTCATACTCCAATTATCGATTTAAAAAAATTTGAAATTATTAAAATTGGCAATGAACTTGGAGTCGATTATTCGATTACCCATTCTTGCTATGATCCAATAGAAATTGAGGGTAAAAGTTATTCTTGTGGCAAATGTGACTCTTGCATAATTAGACTTGATGGCTTTAAAAAAGCGGGTTTAAACGATAAAATTTTATATAAATAAAAATGAAAAAAATTCTTATTGCTTCAAATAATAAAGGAAAATTAGTTGAAATTGCAAAATTACTCGAAAAAATTGGCATTCAAGCGTTAAGCGCTAGTGATTTTAATTTGATTGAACCAGAAGAGAGCGCCGATAATTTTGCCGATAATGCTTTTATCAAAGCTAAATTTTATGGCGATAAAATTAATATGATTGCACTTTCCGATGATTCTGGTTTGTGTATTCCAGCACTAAATAACGAGCCGGGAGTGCATTCAGCAAGATTTGCCCTTGATTCTGATGGTAACAAAATGCTACGTGAGAACAGTGCCGATGCGGTTG
>JBMSPZ010000136.1:0-3750 GCA_049423025.1 Rickettsiales bacterium | reverse complement strand
GTCGGTGGCTTGCCAGAAAAGATGAAATTAAAATTACTTGAGCCAGTGCGCATGTTGTTTAAAGACGAGGTGAGGGCGCTTGGCAGAGAATTGGGGGTTTCTGAAAATATTGTGGGCAGACATCCGTTTCCAGGGCCGGGTCTCGCTATTAGAATTATCGGCGATATCACCCAAGAAAAAATTAAAATTTTGCAAGAAGCTGATGCAATCTATATTAATCAAATCAAAAAAGCCGGTCTTTATGATAAAATTTGGCAAGCCTTTAGTGTTTTATTGCCAGTGAAAACGGTTGGGGTAATGGGCGATGCTAGAACCTATGAAAATGTTTTGGCGCTTCGAGCGGTCACTTCTGTTGATGGTATGACTGCGGAGGTTTATAATTTTGATTCAAAATTTTTAGCAGATGTTGCAAGTTTGATTATAAATGAGGTTAGGGGGGTCAATAGAGTGGTTTACGACTTCACCTCAAAGCCACCTGGAACTATTGAGTGGGAGTAAATTTTTAGTTATTTTTTAAAACTATTTTTGCATTTCAAAAATAGTTTTGAGTCCATCTAGAGTAAGTTCTGGACAATAAAAATCGATAATTTTGTCTTTTAACAATATTTCCTTAAAAATTTCGC
The DNA here is from genome assembly GCA_049423025.1 of Rickettsiales bacterium. GTDB lineage: Bacteria > Pseudomonadota > Alphaproteobacteria > Rickettsiales > UBA1997 > CAILUF01. The sequence continues at coordinate 3,127 of JBMSPZ010000136.1, read as the reverse complement.
AAAGACCTCCGGTTATAATCTTTTTTGTTTTAATGTTTAACTCGCTTTCAATTTTTTTAATCAGGCCTTCAACCATTGAAATATAACCAAAATAAACCCCTGAATTCATGGCTTCAACCGTGCTTTTTCCAATAACATTTTTTTGAGATTTGATTGAAATTTTTGGAAGTTGAGCGGTCATATCGTGCAAAGCTTTAAGCGATAAATTAATTCCTGGAGAAATTATGCCGCCCAAATATTCACCTCTAGGGCCAACAATATCGAATGTGGTAGCTGTTCCAAAATCAATGATAATCAAATCTCCGCCATATTTTTTGAAACCAGCAATTGAATTAACCAATCGATCATGTCATATTTCATTTTTATTTTTTATTTTGATTTCGATGTCAATTTTGGTGTTTTCGTCGCCGATTAAAAAAATTTTTTTGACAATTGATGGGCTTAAAAATTTCTTTACAGCTTCTAAAATTCTAGCGCTTAATATTGGAACTACCGAAGCTATGATGCAACCATTTATCGCTAGACAATCAACTTTGTTGGTGAGGCAAAGTTCAATAATATCAACCGCATAATCATCAATGGATTTTTTGTGGTCAGAAACAAGGCGCCATTTATGGACAAGATTTTGATTGTCGTCAAATATACCAAGAACAATGTTGGTATTGCCAATATCAATTGCTAATAACATATTATTTTAATTTTTTACAAGCTTCAGCAATTCTTTTTACTGATTCCTTAAGCATTTCATCGCTGGCTGCATAAGAAATTCTAAAAAATCCTTCTGCGCCAAAAGCAACTCCTGGAACAACGGCAACTAAAGCCTCTTCAAGTAAATAACTTGCAAAATCTGAATCATTTTTTATGACATTTCCCTTGGAATCTTTTTTGCCAAATAAGCCCTTACAACTTGGAAATACATAAAAAGCTCCATTTGGAACATTGCAATTAATTCCTTCAATTTCATTTAATCCATTCACTACCAAATCTCTTCTTTTTTGAAATAAAATTGCATTTGGTTTAATAAAATCTTGCGTTCCATTAAAGGCTTCAACCGATGCAGCTTGACTTATTGAGCTTGGGCAAGATGTGCTTTGTGATTGAATTACACCCATTGCTTTGATTAATTTTTCCATTCCAGCTCCAAAACCTATTCTCCAACCTGTCATAGCATATCCTTTGGAAACTCCGTTAATAATAAGGGTTCGTTCTTTAAGTTTTGGTTCAACTTCGCAAATTGTTGCAAATTTTAAATCATCAAAAATTAAATGCTCGTATATGTCGTCGCTCATAATATGAACATGAGGATATTTTAATAAAACATTAGCTAAAGCTTTAAGTTCGGTTTCATTATAGCATGCTCCAGTTGGATTGCTTGGGGAATTTAAAATTAGCCATTTGGTTTTGTTGGTAATTTTTGATTCTAATTCACTTGGAGTTATTTTAAAATTATTTACCTCAGATGATTCGGCAATAACTGGAGTGCCACCACCAAGAAGAACCATATCGGGGTAAGAAACCCAATATGGAGCAGGAATAATTACTTCATCGCCATGATTTAAAGTGGCAATAAGCGCATTGTAAATCACCTGCTTAGCTCCGGTGCTAACTGAAATTTCAGAGGTTTTATATTCAAGATTATTTTCTCTTTTTAATTTACTAACAATGGCTTTTTTCAGAGCGGGAGTTCCATCAACTGCGGTATATTTTGTTTCTCCGTTTTTAATAGCATTAATTGCAACTTGTTTAATATTTTCGGGGGTATCAAAATCTGGCTCACCCATTCCAAGTGAAATAATTTTTAAGCCTTGAGCTTTAAGCTCTGAAGCTTTGGTAGAGATAGCAATTGTTGGAGATTCCTTAATTGATGATAAAGTTTTGGATAAAAATGACATAATTAAAAAAAATAGTTTGACAAAATAGTATAATTTAATTTACATTATTTTTAAAAATAAAGTCAATTTAAATTTATTTTATGAGTATTGAATCTGGACAACTTGATAGTGACCCGCTTTTCCTTGGTTTAACAAGACCGCCAATGCTACTTGGAGTAAGCTACACTTTTGCGGCATTAAATTTAATGCTTTGTTTAATGATATTTGTTTTAACTAATAATTTTATGTATTTATTGGTATTGTTGCCAGCAATTCACGGAGTTGCTTGGTTAATCTGCCTTAAGGAGCCAAGAGCAATCGAATTATTTATTGCTAAAACCTCAAAATGTAATAAATGTAAAAATCGATTTTATTATGGCGGAGTAAATTCATATGATGTTTATTAATTTTTTAAATTTGAACTTGAAAATTAAAATTTTTAAAAATATAATTGCTAAGTAAATTTTTAGTATTAATTTGCATTAGTTAGTAATTATTTATTATTAGTAATTTTTTTATTAAATATTAACCATTAATTTTTTATATATGTCTAAAGAAACTCCTAGCTCAACACCACGTCAACCATTAAATGCTCAAGCTATTGAAATTAATAAGCAACAAGGCAATTCTCAATCTGGTAAATAATGTTTCATCAATATCGTTCACATAATTGTAACGAACTTAACATTAAAAACATTTCAAATAAAGTTAAACTATCGGGTTGGGTTCATTCTAAACGCGATCACGGTAGTTTAATTTTTATTGATTTACGCGATCATTATGGCATCACTCAAATTGTAATTGATCAACAAAATCAATCACTTGATTTGGATGTAATTGCCACAATCAAACTTGAATCAGTAATTACAGTAATTGGTGTAGTTGTCGCCAGAAATTCTGATGCAGTCAATCCCAAAATCAATACTGGTGAAATTGAAGTTAAGGTTGATGAATTTCACCTTGAATCATTATCAGAGCAAATTCCATTTCAAATTAATCAAGAAAACGAAAATTATCCCGAAGAATTAAGATTAAAATATCGTTTTTTAGATTTGAGACGAGATAAAACCCATAAAAATATTATTTTAAGATCTAAAGTTATTTCGGCTCTCAGACATGAAATGACTAATCAAGGCTTTCTTGAAATTCAAACGCCAATTTTAACGGCTTCAAGCCCAGAGGGAGCTAGAGATTATTTGGTTCCAGCTCGTCTACATCCTGGCAAATTCTATGCACTTCCGCAGGCTCCACAGCAA
>JBMSPZ010000135.1:0-3764 GCA_049423025.1 Rickettsiales bacterium | reverse complement strand
ACCGCTAATTTTGCCAGAGGAAAATTTTACCCTCTTTAGCGAGAAGGAGGGTGATGAGACCGCTAATTTTGCCAGAGGAAAATTTTACCCTCTTTAGCGAGAAGGAGGGTGATGAGACCGCTAATTTTGCCAGAGGAAATTTTGAAATAAAAAATTATGTTTTTTTGTGATTTTTTTCGCGCATAGAAGCCGATTTTAGCTGGCCGCAGGCTCCCATTACATCATCGCCACGAGTTTTACGAATTGTGGTTATCAGATTATTTTTTTGCAAAATATCACGAAATTTTTCAATATTATTTCTAGAAGAATTTTTGTATCCTGAACCTTCCCAGCCATTAAATGGTATTAAATTCACTTTGCAATTTATGTTATATTTTTTAATCAAGGCTACTAACTCTCTAGCATTAACTTCGGAATCATTGACATTATTTAACATCACATATTCAAAAAATATTTTTTGTTGAGGATTTTCTTGGTTATAAATTTTGCAAGCAGAAAATAATTCATGTAGAGGATATTTTTTATTGATACCCATAATTTCATTTCTAAGCTGGTCATTTGTGGCATGAAGTGAAATGGCAAGGCAAGTCTTTAGCTCCTTAGAGCATCTTAAAATTTCTGGAACTAAGCCTGAAGTAGAAATAGTAATTCGTCTCCTAGAGAAAGCCAAGCCGTCTTGGTCACAAATGATGTCGATAGCCTTAGCCACATTTTCGTAGTTAAAAAAAGGTTCCCCCATTCCCATAAAAACTAAATTGGTTAATTTGCGATTTTTTGCGTCCCAATCATCAATTAAATCTTTGGTTAAAATAATTTGGGCGACAATTTCGCTAGCCTCTAAATTTCGAACCAAGGTTTGCGTTCCAGTGTGACAAAATTTACAAGACAAGGTACAACCAATTTGCGAAGAGACACAAAGCGTTGCCCGAGTTGCTTCGGGGATATATACTGCCTCTACTTCTTTATTATCTAAATATTTTACTAGAAATTTTTGAGTGTCATCAAAAGATTTTTTTAAATTAGTTATCGTCAACTTTTCAAATTCAAAATTATCTTCTAAAATTTTTATGTTTTTTTTTGAAACATTGGACATTTTATTAAAATCTGTATAATTTTTTTGATAAATCCAATTAAATATTTGATGCGATAAATATGATTTAAAACCATACAGCTCAAGCTTTCGAACTAGCTCGGACTTAGTAAAATTATAGATGTTACTTTTCTTATTATGAATCACAGGTAAAAAATTTATTTCTTATTTTTAATAAAAAGCTGATTAAAAGCTAAAATAAAAATCTAATAATAAATGAAAATTTATTAATTAAATATTTTTTTTAAATTTGTTTTAATAATAACTTTTCGCAATATCAACATAAAATTAATAAAGTATGAAAGAAAATAAAGTAGTTACAATTTCCGCTCAGATTCCAGCTGAACTTGAAAAGTTATTAATCAAACTATGCGAATCCGAAGAAAGATCAAAAAGCTATTACATCAAAAAAGCTTTGGAAAAATTAATTAACGAAAGATTAAAAGATCCAATTATTGCCAAAAAAGTAAAATTAAGCTAATAATTATATGGAATACCATTTTTTTATTAGCTCAATTATTTCAGAAGAAACCTTTGAAAAGTTTTTTTGGTAATTTTCTTCGCCCCTTAGGCTCGTGCCAATTGTTTGAACATGACTGAACCCCATGAAGTTAAACAAAGCATGAGCTGTAAAGGCGACACCATCACAATTTGGGAATTGCGGATTAAAGGTATCTTTTGAATACTCAGCACCTGAAGTATAAAGGGTGAGAATTTTTTTATCCATCATCATTTTTTTATCATATGCAAAGGTTTCATTGAAGAAAACCACGGCATCAAGATATAACTTAACTAAACCCGGAAAGCCGAAATTATGCATTGGGCAGGCAATAATTATAGAGTCAGCCTGCTTAAATTGCTTTATCAATAAATCATTTTGTTCAAGCAGTTTTTGCTCTGCATCCGATAGATTGATATTGTTATAATTTCTTTTGTAATAGGATTGAATTGAATTTTTATCAAATAATGGCACTTTGGTTGAGAGTAAATCTAACTCTTCAATATTTTGGTTATGATATTTTTTGATTTCGGCAATTGCTACATCTAAAAGCTTTTTGGTGTTAGAATGATCTGCGCTTGGAAGATATTTGATGATTAATGTTTTCATTTTGAAATGGGTTATTTGTTGTCCAAGTAAATTATAATTTTTTTAAAAAATAATATTCTAAAACTAGAATTAATTTATAAAATTTTATTTTATAAAAATATAAAAAAATTTAAAATATTTAATATTTTTTATAATTATTATTCAAAAATTTTACAGCTCAAAAAAAAATTAGCAAGCAGGTTTTTAAAATATTTTTCATTGAGGGCGAAGCCTTATTGTAAAAGGCTTCGAACCAATTTAAGACTCAATGAAATCAAATTTTTCTTCTTTGCCTCTGCTGAATCTTTTGCGGTCATTTGGATCTAATAATTTTTTACGAAGTCTTAATGATTTTGGAGTAACTTCAACTAATTCATCATCGCCAATATAAGTAATCATATCCTCAAGAGTTAGTATGCGAGGAGGAGTTAAGCGGATAGCCTCATCAGTGCCTGAAGCCCTGATGTTGGTAAGCTGTTTTCCTTTCAACACATTAACTTCTAGATCGCCTTGTTTTGCGTTTTCTCCGATAATCATTCCGGTATAGACTTTTTGTTGAGGCTTAATAAACATCACACCACGATCTTGTAAATTCCACAAAGCATAAGCTACGGCTTCACCTGGATCAGTGGCAATTAAGGCGCCATTTTTAACATTTTTCATTTCGCCCTTATAAGAATTATAAGAATGGAAAATTCTGTTAATAACGCCAGTTCCTTTAGTATCGGTTAAAAATTCACTTTGATAACCAATCAAGCCCCTAGATGGAACTAAAAATACGATTCTGGTTTTTCCCCCAGTTGATGGCTTCATTTCAATCATTTCGCCTTTACGAGTTGATAATTTTTCTACCACAACTCCCGAATAATTGTCATCGACATCAACAACAACTTCTTCGATTGGCTCTAAAATATTTCCTGACTCGTCTTTTTTAAATAAAACTCTTGGTCTTGAAACTGAAAGTTCAAAGCCTTCGCGACGCATATTTTCAATTAAAACTCCAAGCTGAAGTTCGCCCCTTCCTCCAACTTCAAAAGCATCTTTTCCATCGGATTCCTTTACTTTAATAGCAACATTGGTTTCGGCTTCTGAAAATAAACGATCACGAATCATTCGTGAAGTTACTTTTGAGCCTTCGGTTCCAGCTAATGGAGAATCGTTAACGGCTAGAGTAATTGCCATTGTTGGCGGGTCAATTGGAGTGGATTTGATTGGATTTGTTACCGAAATTTCGCACAATGTATCGGCAACTGAAGCTTTTTCTAAACCAGCAATTGATACGATATCTCCAGCAATTGCTTCTTCAACAGCAACTTTATCGACACCACGAAATACATGGAGCTTGGTCAATCTTCCTTGCTCAACCACCTCGCCTTTTAAATTGATGGCTTTAAAGTTCATTAAGTTTTTGGCTTTTCCTGAATAAATTCTAACCGTTAACATTCTTCCAAAATATGGACTTTTATCAAGCAAAGTGGCAAGCATTGAAAATGGAGCATCAACTTCAAATTTTGGAGGATTAACATGATTTAAAATTAAATCAAAAAGCGGAGATAAATCTTTTCGCTCATCCTTATCCATATCGCT
>JBMSPZ010000134.1:0-3806 GCA_049423025.1 Rickettsiales bacterium | reverse complement strand
TTAATATCGAAAAATGAATTTAACTCAAAGGGTGTATATAAATGGCTTAGCGAAAACCCAGAAAAATCTCAAGAAATTATGAATATCAACTCATCCTTTACCTTTTTTAAACTAAATGATTCTGATCAAGTTTATGGTGCTCAAGGCGTTGCTTTAACTAAAGAAAGAAGTCTTGCGGTCGATAATGAAATTATTCCTTTTGGCTCACTTTTATGGTTGGAAACCCATTTAAAAGATGAAAAACAAACCAAATTTAATAAATTAATGGTCGCTCAAGATACAGGATCGGCAATCAAAGGTGCAATTCGTGGCGACATATATTTTGGCAATGGAGCGGAGGCGGAGGATAAAGCATTTACAATGGCTTCAAATGGCAAATATTACATTTTGTTGCCAATAAATTTAGTCGATAAAATATTGGGAAGATAGCACAAAATAATTTCTAAAATTCTAAAATTTGCTTTTCATCAATTAATCCCTGATAAACTTTTATAATTTTTTGATTTTCATCAAGAAGAAGAGTTGTTGGAACGGCTCGTGGCTGTTTAACACTAATTAATTTTGCATCATAGTAATTTGCATTTTTAAATGGTAATGTAGCGGAAATCTTTTTTGCTTCTTCATAATCTTGAGCGTTATCTACTGAAATACCAAAAGTTTGAATATTTTTGGCTATGAGTTGTGGTTGAATATTATTTAAAATTTCAAGTTGCATTTTGCAAATTTTGCACCATTTAACCCAAAAAATTAATATAGTTTTTTTTCTAATTTTGCTAATATCGTAATTATTTCCATCAAAAAGTTTAGTAACAATTTTGACTTTATCTTGACTAAAATTGTTTTCGATCTCCATCGGTTTTATGACATGATTAACGGCAAATGAATCGTTAAAAGCTGATGAAGCAATAAGGGATAAAAAAACGATAAATAAAAATTTTTTCATGTGAAAAAAATTAAAAATTAAAATGCGGTGATCGATTAAAATCTCCTAAAAATTCCTGAATCAAAGTTAGCGAAGATATAATCGCAGTGTCGGCTCTTAAAATTCTTGGACCAAGATTTAGTCTAAAACAATTATTGAAATTATCAAATAAATTAAATTCTTCCATGCAAAAACCACCTTCTGGACCAACAAACAAAACAATTTCATTAAATTTTTTATTTATAACAAAATCATTAAGAAATTTTGCCTGTGCCCCCCTGCCCGATTCATCAGCTAGAACTATAATCTTATTGGAAAAATCATTTTTTAAAAAATTGGCTAATTTACAAATTGGATGTAAATTTACCCTATCATTTCTTAAACATTGCTCAAGGGCTTCCTTGATGTTGGCTTGAAATTTAAGAGGATTAATTTTGTCGACAATGGTTCTTTGGGTGATGATTGGATAAAAATTCTTCACCCCTAATTCAGTGGCTTTACTTGCAATGAAATCAAGGCGAACATTTTTAACAGGAGCAAATGCCAGAGAAATATTTGGCACCTCATAAATATTTTTAATCTTATCTTCAACCAAAAGAATCAAAGATTTCTTTTTAAATTCGATAATTCTTGCGCGAAAATCACCGTTAATTCCATTAAAAATTTCAATTTCATCATTAATTTTCTGCCTCATAACTTTTGATAAATATTCAAAATCATTATTGGCAATTTCAACTTGATGATTTAAAATAATATCAGAATCAATAAATAATCTAATTTTTGGTTTCGAAGGTTTCATTATTTTAATCGTATTTAATTATGTTTTTATTAGCTTTGGTAATTATTGTAGCTCTCGGATATTTTATAAACCATAAATTAAAAATACAAAAAAATATTCGCAAATCTACCCAAAGATTTGTTTCTCACTCTAAAGATTACTCTTATTGCTTTATTTTGTGGAGCATTATTGCAATCATCGCCATATTTTTATTATCAAAATTAATTATATTGAAAATTATTTTAGCTTCATTGGCAATTTTATTAAATTATTTTTTGATAAAATATTTGTTTAACAAAAATTTTAACGCCAAAAAACATTTTGAAGGTTTTCAAATCCTAATTTTATCATTAACTGCGGGTATTGGAATTTTAATAACCTTGGCAATAAGTCTTTCAATTATCTTTGAAACCATCGAATTTTTTAAAATAATTTCGCCAAAAGAATTCTTTTTTACCACAAATTGGAATCCACAAATGACACTAACTTCAGAGCAGGAGGTTTCTCAAAGTGCTTATGGTGTCTTGCCAGTATTTACTGGCACATTACTAATTACTATAATCGCTATGTTGGTTGCGGTTCCTGTGGGCATTATGTCGGCAATTTATTTATCGATGTATGCCAAAGGTAAAACCAGAGATTATCTAAAGCCAATTCTTGAAATTCTCGCAGGAATACCGACAGTAGTTTATGGATATTTTGCGGTCACAATAATTTCTCCATTTTTTAAGGATTTATTTACTGTTGCTGGATTTCAAATATCACCTGAAAGTGCATTATCAGCGGGTTTTGTTATGGGGGTAATGATAATTCCATTCATTTTGTCGCTTACGGACGACGCCATAAACGCTGTACCTCAAAGCCTTAAAGATGGGGCATTGGCACTGGGAAGTACTAAATCGGAAATGATAACGAAGGTTGTATTAATTACCGCCATGCCAAATATTATTGGCGCCTTTATTTTGGGATTTTCAAGGGCAATTGGTGAGACCATGATTGTGGTTATGTCAGCAGGATTAATTGCAAATCTTACAATTAATCCGCTTAATTCAGTTACTACGGCTACAGCTCAAATTGTTTCGTTATTGGTTGGCGATCAAGAATTTAACAGCCCTAAAACCCTTTCAGCATTTGCAATTGCCTTAACATTATTTCTATTTACTTTTATGCTTAACACTATTGCCTTAATCATAGCCAAAAAATATAAAAATCGATAATCGTTATTGGTTAATGATTCTAATTATTTTTCCGCCAGCAATTGAAGTAGTAACCAAGGTCAAAAAAATCATTGCCAAAAGTGTTAAAATATTTGCCTGAAAACTATCTTTTAAACAAGCTTGAGAAATTAAAATTAGAGGAATTGACAAGGGCAGGGCAATAATTATTCCAACTAATGCGAGATTATTTTCAATTGAAACTAAGGCTGAAAATCCAATCAAACAAGTTAGACCAAATGATAGAATCAAAAATAAAGTTAATAGGATAAAAAAATTAAGATTTAAAATATTATTGAAGTAAATATAGCAAGTGGAAAAAATCGAGATTACCAAGGATGATTGTATCCAATTTGCGAATATTTTTGCGACGAAAATTAATTCTGGGTTATTGAATCTTATGAGAAGTTGTTCTAATGTGCCGTCTACAAAATCTTTGCGTAAAAAATCATTACAATTAGCTAAAATTGATATTAGTAAAGATAGAGTTACCGAAATAAGTGTTATATCAATTAAATTTGAGGAATTTATTTTGATTGATAAAATTTGTATGATTGATAAAAAAATTACAAAATATAAAAAATTTATTAGATAAAAAATTTTGTTTTTGAAGCTTTGCTTAATTTCATTTAATAAAATAATTTTAAATATTTCCATATTACCTGCCATATAAATCATTAAAACGAACAATATCGTCTTCTCCTAAATAATTTCCTGTCTGAATCTCGATAATTTCAAGCGGGTCATTTTGATTATTAGATAATCGATGAATAGTTTCACGTGGAATAAAAGTTGATTGACTAGCTTGCAAAGTGAAATTATTTTCGCCAATATTAACATCAGCAATGCCTTTGACTACAACCCAATGTTCGGCTCGGTGATGATGTTTTTG
>JBMSPZ010000133.1:0-3878 GCA_049423025.1 Rickettsiales bacterium | reverse complement strand
GTTGCCGTAAGGCACGACTGAAAAAATAATAACGTTGCCGTCGTGTCGTTGCCGTAAGGCACGACTGAAAACAACTCGTTGCCGATAGGCACGACTGAAAAAATAATACCGTTGCAATAAGGCACGACTGAAAAAATATCGTTTTAAAAAAAATTAGAATGCGGTATTGCTTGAAAATTAAAAAATATTAAATTTAATAGGAAAAAATTTTTTAAATATTTTAAAATGAATAAAATTAGATTTGATTTACAAATATTAGCGAATTTAATTAAACCAAATGCTAAAGTCCTTGATATTGGCTGTGGCAATGGGGATTTGTTATATTATTTAAAGAAAAATAAAAATGTTGACGGCAAGGGTATGGAAATTTCTCACAATGCCGTTAGCAATGCTTTGGTTCGCGGACTTTCGGTAATTCAAGGAAATGCTGAACAAGATTTAGGAATTTATAGCGATAATTCTTTTGATTATGCAGTTTTAAGTCAAACCATTCAAGCCACTCACAATCCTCCTAAAATTCTTCTTGAGATGCTTAGAATTGCCAATTATGCAATTGTCTCTTTGCCAAATTTTGCTCATGTTCAAAATCGCCTAGAAATTTTGTTTAAAGGCAGAATGCCCGTAAATAAAACCATTCCTTTTCAATGGTATGAAACCCCAAATATTCATTTTTGCTCAATAATTGATTTTGAAAAACTATGCGAGGATCTAGATTTGATTATTGTCAAAAAAATTTTTTTAACAAATAATCATCGACTAATTGGATTTTTTGGCAAAGAATTACTAGCGAATTTATTGGCTCGTTATGGTTTGTTTTTAATCACCAAAAAAGAATTTCTACTTTCAACTCAAGAAGAATTTGCATTTAAAAACAATATTAGAATACCATATAACAAGGCTGTGGTTAGTTTAATGCAAAAGAAAATTGAATAGATAAATTATAAAATATTTTTGATGAAAAAAATATATAAAATTTTTACAATATTGCTAATTTTTTTAGTGTCTTCATGTGCTTTTGACGGCGGTTCAAACTCGTCTAAATACAAAAGACGCTACTCAAAAAATATTGATAGCAAATTTAGAAGCGCTGGCAAAGTTTTTGCCAAAAAAATTCGTCCAACTGAGTCAATGCAGGCAGGAATTCCAAAAAAAACTCCGTTAAATTTTTTAAGCTCCGATTCTTATGGATATAACAACAATTATCGTGATTACAAAATTCGTGACAATGACAATAAAAGCAGTGTAAGTAGAAACAAAAATTCTGAATTTAAAACCGTAGATGATGTTGATGATTTTGAAGATGATGAATTCGCCGACAATAATTCAATTGATAAAAACAATATTTTGCAATCAGGAGTTTACAGCGGTCATTTTAAAATTGGTAAGCCCTATACTGCCTTTGGAGTTTCTTACACTCCGCAAGATTATGAAAGTTTTGAAGAAATTGGCACCGCTTCTTGGTACGGCTCCGATTTTCATGGCAAAAAAACCGCTAATGGCGAAATTTACAATATGGGAGATTTGACCGCAGCTCACCCTACTCTACCTCTTCCATCGCTTATTAAAATCACTAATTTATCCAATGGCAAAACCCAAATTTTACGGGTAAATGATCGCGGTCCATTTGCTAAAAACCGAATTATTGATGTTTCTGAAAGAGCGGCGGAACTATTAGGATTCAAGGGCAAAGGCACAACGCAAGTTAAAGTCGAACTTCTTCGCGATGACACTGACCAGCTTTTAGAAAAATTACAAATTAAAAATTAAATTCACACACAAATAATTTTTTCAAAAAATATTTTATTTTTTTATAGCAAGAATTTAAAAAATTATTTAGAATTTTTGAATTATTATTTTGATGACAATAAATTTTATGACAAACGACAATATTATAATTGACCTAGATTTTCTCAATAAAGTGATTGGTGATGATCAAGAATTTGCCAAGGAGTTATTTGAAATTTTTATCGATAACTGCCTCTACAACATCTCAAAGCTTCAAAAAGCCTTAAATGACAATGATAAAAACAGTTGGTATATGGCATCGCATGCCATGAAAGGATCTTCGGCTTCAATTGGAGCATTTAATTTTTCGAAATTATGCGACTTATCGCAAAAAATTTCTGATCAAGATAATACTGAAAAATTCAAAACCCTCGAAAATATCAAGGCTGATTTTGCAAAGATTCAAGATTTTATAAAAAATATTAAATAACATATAAAAAGTTAAACCTTACAGTTAGTTTTTTTAAATAAAAAAGGGAAATATTTTTTACTTTTTAAACCATTACTCCGATTTAATTTTATTGCAATTTTTATTTAGATTGGCACGCATCTCCTCTAAATCTTTATTTATAATTTTTACACAATTAGAAATAAAACTCCTTCTCAATCTTGAAATTTCCTGCTTTGAATAAATATTATTTTTATGATTTTGGATATCGGATAATTTTTTTATAATTTCTTTTTTCTTTTCTTCTTTTAGATTTTTTGCTAGAAAATCATCTTCATCTATTCCCATAGAGCCAAAGCTGTATCTATTATCACGGTCGGAATTTTGATTTCTAATTGATATAGCGTTATCGGTTCTTTCGCTTTCAATAATCATTTCATCGCTAAATCTAATATAGGCTTGCTTTTGACAGATTATTTTTTGATTACTTTCTTGCTTTCTAACTTCCAAATTATTATCAATTAAACATTGATTATATTTTTTAAAATCATCTAGGCATTTAGCAAATTCAGGGGTTCTTGGTTTATAATTTGAGCATTGCGGATTGTCCTCTAAAATTTTTTGATTAAGCTCAATTGATTCTCGAATTTTTTTAGAAATAACATAATTAATGTCATAATTTTTATCTTGATATTTCGATAATTCACTATTGCCAAAAGGCGCATCAAAATAAAATAATTCAATTAAATTTTTTCTACATAAATAATATTCTTCAGTTTTCAGTTGATCATTTGGATCAATTTTATAGCCCATTTTTTCGCATTTTAGATGATCATTTTTATCGATTTTATTTATTTCATTTTGTAAAAAACTTTCTTGACTTCTAGAAATTTTTAATGAAATTTTAGCAATTAATTCTGAGATTTTGGAATTTTGGTCGATTTGGTTAGGAAAAACTGGATTAATTTCTAAATGATATTTTGCAAAAGTTAATCTGCATCGCCAATAATTTTTACTTTCTAAATTATTATTTGCATCAAAATTTAATTTTAAATTTAAACAAGATTGATGATCATATTCTTCAAATTGTTGAATTTCGGGAAATTCAGAAATATAATATTGCGGGACAATTTTTGTGCATGAAAAAAATATTGTTAAAAGCAAAAAAATGATAAGATTTTTTTTCAAATTTAGCATTATTATTTAATATTAATTAACAATATAAACTATGTTTTTATTAGTCGGCCTTGGCAATTATGGTAAAGAATATTTAACCACAAAACATAATTATGGATTTTTACTAATTGATAAAATTATTGCAAGATACAAATTTATTGAACAGAAAAATAAATTTCAAAGTGATTTTTTTCTGGGCAATATTAATGAGCAAAAAATTATCGCTCTTAAACCACAAACTTACATGAATTTATCTGGAAATGCTGTTTTTGATGTCCAGAATTTTTATAAAATTCCAACCGATAATATTTGGGTATTTCACGATGATTTAGATATCGAATTTGGTAAAATTAAATACAAAAAAGGCGGAGGAAATGCCGGTCACAATGGCTTAAAATCAATTGATCAATTAATTTCTTCAAATTATCATCGACTGCGCCTTGGAATTGGCAGACCCATTAATCCAAATTATGAAATTGCTGATTATGTCTTATCAAGATTTTTAAATGATGAGCTTAAATATATTGAT
>JBMSPZ010000132.1:0-3926 GCA_049423025.1 Rickettsiales bacterium | reverse complement strand
ATAAATAATGAAGATGAAATTTTAAAATCGACATTAATTTGTTCAAACAAAAACATTACCAACGACAATCTAAGATAAATATTTATGCAAGATCACGACAATTCAGTTTCTCCAAAATCATCAAAAAAAACAAAAAGTCATATGCCAATCAAACTTGATTTACCTCATCCTGAAATTATGAAGCCAAAAATTATTATTTTTGGAGTTGGTGGAGCTGGAGGAAATGCTTTAAATAACATGATTCGCTCTAATCTTGAGGGTGTTGAATTCGTGGCAGCAAATACTGATTCGCAAGCCTTAACAAATTCACTTACTCCAAACAGAATTCAGCTTGGAGTTAAAACTACAAAAGGTCTTGGAGCTGGCTCATTTCCTGATCGCGGTAAGCTTGCCGCAGAAGAAAATATTGAAGAAATTTCTAAATATATTGAAGATTGTCACATGGTTTTTATTGCCGCTGGAATGGGTGGTGGCACTGGAACTGGCGCAGCTCCAGTTATTGCAAAATTAGCTAGAGAACGCGAAATATTAACCGTTGGCGTTGTTACCAAGCCATTTCATTTTGAAGGCAAATATCGCATGGAAACCGCCGAAGTTGGTATTGAAGAATTAAAAAAATATGTAGATACTCTTATCGTTATTCCTAATCAAAATCTCTTTAGAATTGCCAATGAAAGCACGACTTTTGAGTCTGCTTTTAAAATGGCCGACGATGTTTTATATGCTGGCGTAAGAGGCGTAACTGATTTAATAACTATGCCGGGATTGGTAAATCTTGATTTCGCTGATATTCGCACCATCATGACTAAAATGGGCAAAGCGATGATGGGAACTGGCGAAGCTACGGGTGAAAATCGAGCAATATTGGCGTGCGAGGCAGCAATTGCCAATCCATTGCTTGACGATATTTCGATAAAAGGTGCCAAAGGAGTTTTAGTTAATATGACAGGTGGACCGGATATGACTTTATTTGAAGCGGATATGGCAGTTAATGCAATTCGTAAAGAAGTTGATCAAAATGCTAATATAATTTTTGGTTCAGCCTTTGATGAAAATATGAAGGGCAGAATTAGAATTTCGGTTGTAGCCACTGGAATTGATAGCGAAGAATTTCGTCGTGATCACCAAAAGAAAGAGGTTCATGAGCCGTCAAGATTTAGAGCGGTAGTGCCTGAAGCCATTAATCACAATGTTAATAAAAGTTTTTTTGACCCGGGAGTTTCTGCGAAGCCTCAAAAAACCGAAATTGATGAAATTAGTGATGAAAATTTCAAGCCAAAAAAAACCTATGTCCGTGAAGAAAATTTCGATCATCATTTTGAAGCTAAAGCTAAATCTCATCAAGAAGAAAAACATAATAAGAGCTCTTTATTTAATAATATTAGTGAAGAAAATTTTGATGAAAGCGAAGAGCAAGAAGATTTCTCCAATGAAATTGAAGCACCAAAAATTTTGAAAAATGCTGAAAAATCTCATGAAAAACATCATCATAAAAATGAAATTGAAGCTGAAGATGATAATAATCATCGTAAAACTGCAAAACATCATCATGAGTCGCATGAAAAGCCACAAAAAGCTTCAAAAGTTTCAAGAGCAAGCAAAAGAGAGAGACCTAGAAAAGAATCTGGTTTTAGCTTATTTAGCTTTATGAACAAAGAAAAAGCTGAACCAGAAATTTCCGATGATGACCATCATCATGATGAAAAACATATTAAAAATAATATTTTTAGTGAATCACATAAAATTGATATTGAGCATGAGCATTCAAAAAAACATCATGAAGAATCATCGTCTCATAATGTCAAAAATGAAGCTGATAAAAAGCGTCAGCAATTTTTTGGTGGAACTGTTTTTGACGAAGAAAATGAAGGCAATTCTGAAGAAAAATTTGATGATGAAATCATCAATGTTCCAGCATTTTTCCGTCGTAAGAAATAGTTTTTATGACGAAAATTTATTTAATTTCTCCGCCTAAAATTGAAATTGATAAATTTTTTAAATCACTAAAAAATGCATTGCAAACCAATAAAGTTGCGGTATTTCAGCTTAGACTCAAGGATTATAATCATGACATAATAAAAAATTACTGCAAAGAAATTAAAAAAATTTGCGATGATTATAATTGTCCATTAATCTTAAATGATTTTTACGAAATTGCTATTGAGTTAGGTTTATCTGGGGTTCATGTTGGGATTGATGACAAAAAAATTACTACAATACGCCAAAATTCCCCAGAAAATTTTGTTATCGGCGCTAGTTGCTATGACTCGAAACATCTAGCTATGGAGGCTGGAGAGCAGGGGGCAAACTATCTTTCATTTGGCGCTTTTTTTCCTTCAAAAACCAAAAATTCTCGAGGCAAACCAACGATTGAATTATTGAATTGGGCAATTGAAATGCTTAATTTGCCGATTGTTGGAATCGGTGGCATAAATCCAGATAATTGTGGAGAATTGGTAAAAAATAAAATCGATTTTGTGGCTGTAATTTCTTGCATCTGGGATAGACTTGGTGCTGAGGATGTTGCAATTTATCAATTAGATCATGCGATTGCAAAAAACCTTATTTCTAAAAAATAGTTATTTTCACTAAAATTAATCAAAAAAATAATGTAGGTGTTCAAGCCCTCTCGCTAAAGAGGGTAAAATTTTCCTCTAACAAAATTTTACCTTGTTAATGATAATTTTTCTCCGTCGCTAAATGGGGTATCTTTTAAAAAAAAATATTATCTCTAATAGTAAATATAACTAAAATATTAAAAAATAGTTAATAATAACAAAAATAATATATCATGACATATAATAATATTAATATAGCGTAAATAATATGTATTTGTAATTAATAAATATTACAAGTTCATAATTAATATTAACAAATAATTATATAAATATGAAAAATCTATATTTAGAAAAAATTTTAAGAACTCGAGATAATAGTGAAGGTTCAAATAATTCTGGAACAAATCCAGAATCAGCTCCAAATACTCCCCCACCTATAGAATCTTCTCCATCAACTCCAAGAGATCAAATCGTTCCATTAAGATCGGCACAAAATCCAGTTCCTGGTGCTCCGATTATTGAAAGATCAGTGTCGAGTCCACGTTCTAAATAATTAAGTTAATTTTAAATCTTAATTTATACCATTCGGTTTTAAAAATTAGAAATAAAATTAATTAATTTCTTTTAAAACTTTTTCAATTGCCGAGAAAATATTTTTTAACTCGGCAATTGAAATATTAAAGGATGGCATCACATAAATTACATTGCCAAATGGGCGTAAAAACACATTTTTTTCAATAAAACTCAATCGCATTTTTTTAATTTCTTCCCAGTTAGTATCAATTTCAATTACGGCGATGGCGCCGATATATCTGACCTCAATTACTTTTTTAAATTTTTTAAATTTTGGTAAATTTTTAGCAAAAAAATCGGAAATAATTTTAACCTTTTTTTCATAATCTATATTTTCAAATAAATCAAGAGAGGCATTGGCGCTAGCGCAGGCAAGGGCGTTGCCCATGAAGGTTGGGCCGTGCATTAAGGCTTTATTTAAATCTTCATGATTAAATTTGTCAAAAATTTCATTTGAAGTTAATGTAGCCGATAAACCAATATATCCTGCACTTAAAGCCTTACCAACCAATAAAATATCGGGTTTAAATTTGGTATGTAAAAATGCAAATTTTTTGCCAGTGCGATAAAAGCCAGTAGCGCATTCATCGCAAATAGTAATGATTTTGTGTTTTTTGGCGATTGCAAAAATTCTATCTAAAGTTGCGATATTGTGAAACTTCATGCCTCCAGCGCATTGCACTAAAGGTTCAATGAAAATTCCTGCAATTTGTGGATGGTTTTTTGCAATAAAATTTTCAAATTCAATAAAATCATCATCTTGTTTTGGTAATTTAAGGCAAAAATTTTCCAATA
>JBMSPZ010000131.1:0-3932 GCA_049423025.1 Rickettsiales bacterium | reverse complement strand
TTGCGGGGTCTTGGATTTTATTTTGACTCTTAACAAAAATTTGCCCCAAAATTCCTTTAGCCTTGCTCAATTCGCGAAGTAGATGGCTGTAGTGCAATTCTAATATCAAATCGATCTTTCTGTATTACTTTCTAATAAAGCTTCTATGGTCTGTCTTACTTGAGGTCTTCTAGAAGGTTCAGATGATTTAACAACAATTTTTAAAATATCTACATCTATCGTTTTGATAAAACTTTTTGCCCCCAATCTTTTGTGCAATCCCATTGCTACTGCAATTTTATGATCTTCTGTTAATTGTTGCTCTTTAATTCTTTTATTATCATCTATGGCTATCTCAATATTATCTAGAACATCATGTGTTATTTTATTAACAAATAATTCAATTGAGGTTACAGTTATGTTTTCCTTAAGTGCCTCAGCTAATGCTATAGCTCCTACACCTCCTATATTATTACTAGTTAAATTAATTGAAGTTAAAGTTGTGTTTTCCTTAAGCGCCTCAGCTAATGCTATAGCTCCTTTATCTCCTATATTATTACTAGTTAACTTAATTGAGGTTAAAGTTTTGTTTGACCCAAGTACCTCAGCTAATGCTATAGCTCCTTTATCTCCTATATTATTACTAGTTAAATTAATTGAAGTTAAAGTTGTGTTTTCCTTAAGCGCCTTAGCTAATGCTATAGCTCCTTCACCTCCTATATTATTATTAAATAAATTAATTGAGGTTAAAGTTCTGTTTTCCTTAAGTGCCTCAGCTAATGCTCTAGCACCTTCAGTTCCTATTTTATTATAATCTAAATTAATTGAAGTTAAAGTTGTGTTTTCCTTAAGTGCCTCAGCTAATGCTCTAGCACCTTCATCTCCTATATTATTAGTAGTTAACTTAATTGAGGTTAAAGTTGTGTTTGTCTTAATTGCCTCAGCTAATGCTATAGCTCCTACACCCCCTATATTATTACTAGTTAAATTAATTGAAGTTACAGTTGTGTTTGTCTTAAGTACCTCAGCTAATTCTCTAGCTCCTAAATCTCCTATATTATTATCAAATAAATTAATTGAAGTTACAGTTGTGTTTGTCTTAAGTACCTCAGCTAATGCTATAGCTCCTAAATCTCCTATATTATTACTAGTTAACTTAATTGAGGTTACAGTTGAGTCATTTGCTTTTAATCTTGCTATTAGATAATTCAATTCCTGATTCATTTTTCTTAATTTTAATTATGTGTTAGAGAAACCCATATTAAAAAACTTTTTATATCATAACTTTTACAAAACTAAATTGCAGTCTTTGAATTAGTGCGATAACCAAACACTAAATATCACTTCCTAAAGAATAAAAAGCCACGGGCTTGTCTGAATTTACAATATGCATTTTTTGCATATTGCTTTTATCAACTTCGCCGTCTTTAAAAATATTTTTAATATGCCTCGAGGCAACCGATTTATCAATCTTAAGAAGATTGACAATTTGCGCCTCAATTAGCCATCTATAGTAAGATTTTCTGTCTTTGGTGATTTCTTGAGATTCATCTTGACCAATCCATTTTATATTTTCATCTAACTGCTCAAATGTATTAGCGATCTCGCAAATTTCTTTTGATCCTTCTTTGGTTGATAAATAGAGCTTCATTACCTCTTTTTCTTCTTTATTTTCTTTAATAATTAGAACCGAAAATATCCCTTTCCACAAACAATTTTCAGTTAAATTAATTTGATCATTTTTTCCTAATTTAAGAAAAATTTGACCATAAACATGCTTTAAATTATTTTTTATAAAATTTTTGGAATTATCTGTAATTTCAGAATTTTCCCAAAAAATATTTTCAAAAGAATTATCGTAATTAAAAGTTATAATTTTTACATTTTCATGAAGATATTTCTCAAAACATTCATTATTCCATTCTTGTTTATAATGAATAGGACGCGGAAATTCGTAAAGTGAAGCCGAATTTGCCATCAAATTAGCACAAATATATTTTGCAAATTTTTCTTTCGATTTGATTTACGCACACCCCAATCAAATTTTAAAATCTTGGCGCGAAGAACTCGAAAAAGCCTTAAGTTTCAATACTCCTCGCCTGTAATTATATCAATTAACAATTGAAAAAGGCACCAAATTTTTTAGCTAATTTCAACGCAAAGAATTTATTATGCTCGACAAAGATTTATCGGCACAATTTTATGAAATTACCAATGAAGCCATGATTGGCAGGGGTTTTCATGATTTAGAAATTTCAAATTAAAGTTTAAAAAATTTTGAATCATATTGGCATAGCGATGATTATATTAGAATCTTGGCAGGATCTTACTTAGGGAACATATTTTAAAAATAAAATTGTAAAAAGCAGTGCAAATAATAGCCGACAGCAAGCTTTGATAAAGCATAATATCTATCACAAAATGGCATGCAAAAAATTGAAGATATTGAGGAGAATGATTTGAATGAAGAAATTATCATGATTGGTTTACACCAAGAAGATGGAATCTCAGAGGCAACTTCCGAAAAACATTTAAACAAAATTTTTCCTAAATTCTTGATTATTTTCATTAGCGAAATTTGATTTAAAATTGCCTTTAAATTTTTGACAATAAAAAACCCCGATATTTGAACAATATCGGGGTTAATTATGATAACTACTTTACTAAATTTTATTGATTGGCTTCAACTTCGATAACCAAATCAATTTTGTCTTTTATTTATGGTCTATTTATTCTAACTTCTTGATTCAGCGAAGAAGCTGAAGCCAAACCTATAACATTACCAACCCTTAATTCTTTGACTTGTTTAATAAGCTCTTTAATATTTAATGGGATTGAACCAGTTGTCAAACAACTAAAACTATTAGCTTTCACAAGATCTTTGTCATAAATATTTGCTATTACATCGAAGTTTAATTCAATTGACCTAGTTTGTTGCCCCCTATCTATAAAATTTATACTAGAAAAATCAGTTAATGCTTTTGTACCATCCAAATATTGATTTAAAGAGGCTTTGATTTGCATTAAAATTTTTTCATCATCTTTTTTACTATGAAAATCTTGATATTTTCTGATGGTGTCTTTTATTTCTTGTGATTGAATTGATTGCAAAAAATTCTCATCAATTTTAGTCAAATTAGCTCCATTTTTAAGCAATTCATTAACGACATTAAGATCACCAAATGCTGAAGCAAATATAAGCGGTGTTTTTCCATCGTCATCTTGCAAATTAACATCTGCACCTTTTTTAATTAATTCCTTTACAACCTGAAGATGACCATTTTGTGAAGCAATTATTAGAGGTGTTAAACCATTTAAAACTTCATTTTCCCTACCCTCAATCAACTCCATAAAAACATCAGGATGATTATTTTTTATCGCAATCTGCAAGACCATTATTCTATCCTCATCTTGCAAATTAACATCTGCAACTATTTTAATTAACTCCTTTACAACCTGAAGATGACTATTTTGTGAAGCAATCATAAGTGGTGTAGACCCTAAATCATCTTTTAAATTAACATCTGCACCATTTGCAATTAATTCCTTTACAACCTCAAGATGACCATATGCTGAAGCAAATATAAGCGGTGTTATTCCATGCACATCTTGCAAATTAACATCTGCACCTTTTTTAATTAATTCCTTTACAACCTGAAGATGACCATTTTGTGAAGCAATTATTAGAGGTGTTAAACCATTTAAAACTTCATTTTCCCTACCCTCAATCAACTCCATAAAAACATCAGGATGATTATTTTTTATCGCAATCTGCAAGACCATTATTCTATCCTCATCTTGCAAATTAACATCTGCAACTATTTTAATTAACTCCTTTACAACCTGAAGATGACTATTTTGTGAAGCAATCATAAGTGGTGTAGACCCTAAATCATCGTTTAAATTAACATCTGCACCATTTGCAATTAATTCCTTTACAACCTGAAGATGAC
>JBMSPZ010000130.1:0-3993 GCA_049423025.1 Rickettsiales bacterium | reverse complement strand
TTGAGCAAATTTTTTTGAGATTTTCAAGAAAAATAGCAAAATATTTTAATTTCATTTAAAATATTAACTAATAAAAAATTATAAATTCATGCAAGATTTAATCGGCTATGACGAGATTATTGAAAATTCAATGCGCTCTGTAATATTTGAAACTCTAAAAAAAATTGAAAAAACTGGACTTCCCGGAAAGCACTATTTTATAGTAACATTTTTAACAAAATTTCCCGGCGTTGTAATTCCTAAGGCGGTTAAGGAAAAATATCCAGAAGAGATGACCATTGCCATTCAATATCAGTTTAAAAATCTTATTGTTGAAGATAATTTTTTCAAAATTTCTCTTAGCTTTAACAGTAAATATGAAAAACTTACCATACCATATAAATCAATAACCTCTTTTGCTGATCCATCAATGAATTTTGCTTTAAAATTTAGTATGAGCTATGGCGAAATTGATGATATTGAAAATAAATTTGATGAAAATAATTTGGCTAACAATATGGAAAATAAAAATATAGATTTGTCAGCAAAAGTAATTTCTCTTGATGCCTTTAGAAAAAATAATAAACCCAATTCAAATTTGGAATCATGATTTATTTTTATCAATTGATTTTTTTAATAGCAACCTACCTTATTTGTGCCATTCCATTTGGGTTATTATTTTCTAAAATCTTTGCCAAAACCGACATCAGAAATCTTGGATCTGGAAATATTGGGGCAACAAATGTAACCAGAATTTTGGGCAAAAAATTGGGTATTATTACTTTTTTGTGCGATTCGGGAAAGGGAATGATTATGGTGATAATTGGGCGGTTTACCTTTGTTGAAGCCGATGGATTGCATAATTTTTTGGTATTAGTTTCCTTAGTTGGAATTTGTGCTCATATTTTTCCGATTTACCTGAATTTCAAGGGTGGCAAAGGCATTGCAACCACCATAGGCTGTCTTATTGCTCTAGATTTTAATGTTGGAATGTTGGCAATATTTTTTTGGATTTTATCTTTTATGGCATTTAGAATCTCCGCCGTTGCTTCATTAATTGCGATTTTCTCTACCACAATTTTTTCTACTGCTTATGATGCTCCGATTTTGCAAATTATTTTTTGTTGGATAATTTTTGCCATAATATTTTACAAACACAAAGAAAATATCATCAGAATCCTTACTGGTGAAGAAAAAAAAATGTAAATATGAATGATAAATTAATTGTCGCCATTGATGTTGAAAATTTTAACGATGCTAAAAAATTAATTGATAATCTTGGGGACGAAGTAAGTTTCTTCAAGATCGGCCTTGAACTCATGGCAAGCGGAGATTATTTTAAAATTATCGATTTTTTAGCGAAAAAAAATAAAAAAATCTTTGCCGATTTAAAAATTTACGATATCTCACAAACCATTGCCAAAACTGTTAAAAATTTATCGCAATATCCAATTGAGCTTTTAACTATGCACACCGCCAGCATCGATATCATGAAAAAAGCTAGTGAAAATAAAGGTAATATCAAGATTCTTGGGGTAACAGTTCTTACCAATCTCGATGAAAATGATTTATGGCAAATGGGTTTTGATAAAAACCTTACACTTCAAGATTTGGTTTTAAAAAAGACGGATATGTCCTTAAAATCAGGGCTAGATGGCGTTGTTGCCTCGGCGCATGAAGCCAAGTTTTTGCGACAAAAACTTGATTATAATTTTATCATTGTAACTCCCGGAATTCGGCTAGAAAATATTTCTAATGATGATCAAAAAAGAGTTAGCGATGTTATTACTGCATTAAGAGATGGCGCAGATTATTTAGTGGTTGGTAGACCAATTACTTTGAGTGATAATCCACAATTAATGGCAAAAAAATTTAACAATTTAATTCATGAATTTAGCGCAAATAATTCTTAATTTACAAAATTATAATTTGGTTCATAATTTACAAAATCTTGATGAAAACCAAATTAATGATATTGTTATTGAGTCTAAAAATGCTAAACCAAATTCCATTTTTTTTGGATTAATTGGCTCCAAAAATGACGGTGCAAATTTTGTTCCACAAGTAGCCAATCTGGGATGCAAAGTTGCGGTAATTGATAAAAATAGCCAATTTGATTATCAGAATTTTTTAAAAATAAATCCAAATTTTATATTTATTATTGGTGACGCCAAATCGATTTTAGATAAGGTTTTGAAAATTTTTTATCCATCTTTACCTGAAAATATTTATGCGGTAACTGGCACTAATGGCAAAACTTCGACTGCAGAATTTACTCGTCAGATTTTAGAATTTTCTGGCAAAAAATCCGCTTCAATTGGCACTTTAGGAGTTAATTGTGATTTTGAAATTAAAAATAAATTAACAGATTTTTCTCTTACTACCCCAGATATAGTAACGCTTTATAAAAATTTAGCGATTTTGAAAGAAAATAAAGTAAATGATGTTGCCATTGAAGTTAGTTCAATTGGGCTTGATCAAGGGCGAGTCGGGAGCTTGAATATTGAGGTTGGAGCTTTTACCAATTTTACTCAAGACCATTTAGATTATCATCAAAATATGGAAATTTATTTTGCCTGCAAAATGATTTTATTTAGCAAAATTTTACCAAATGCCAAAAATAAAGCGGTGGCAGTTCTCAATGCGGATATTCCAGAATTTCTAAATATAAAAAAATATTGCGATGATTTTAAAATTCAGATTATTGATTATGGATTTAAGGGCAATAAGCTCAAATTATTATCCACAAATGAGCAAAAAATCGAGTTTGAATATTTGGGTAATCTATTTAACTTTAATCACCATATTTTTGGAGATTTTCAGCCTCACAACATGATCTGTGCGCTTGGAATTTTTCTGGCAAAAAATAATTTATCAAAAGATGAATTGAGTGATTTGATAAAAAAATTCGATAAATTATCTCCCGCCCTTGGACGCATGCAATTTGTTGAAAGCTTCAATAATGCTAAAATCTTTATTGATTTTGCCCATTCGCCCGATGCCATTGAAAATGTTTTATTAACCGCCAGAAAAATCACCAAAAATCGCTTGATTATTTTGTTTGGTTGTGGTGGCAATCGTGATAATAAAAAGCGTCCATTGATGGGCGAAATTGCTTGCGATTTGGCGGATTTGGTTATAGTTACCGACGATAATCCGAGACTTGAAAAATCGCAAAATATTCGCACAGAAATTATTTCTGGTTGTAAAAAAAATAATTTCATAGAAATTTCGGATAGAAAAAACGCTATTGAATTTGCCATTGAAAATTTACAGCAAGGCGATGTTTTAATTGTAGCTGGCAAGGGTCATGAAAATTATCAAATTATTGGTAACGAAAAACTTGAATTTAACGAAGTAAAAATTATAGAAAATGCCATCAAAAAAAATTCTTAACCCAGAGTTCGACTTAAAATTTTATGATCTCTATGAGCTTTCGGGTTTAGAAAAAATCCATCAATATTTTTTAGATTTTTTGCAAAAAAATCACTATGAAATTTTTCAACATTATCAAAATTATAACCATAATAATTCGCAATATTTAATTGAGCTTGCCAAAATTTTAGAATTTTTTTTAGCAAAATTATTTTTAATTTCATCGCAAAATTCAAATTTAACTCAACAATATTTAGCTTATCAAAATATAGCAAAAGCTAGAAAAGACTTTGTTCAAAGACATATCGCCAAAAAATATAGTAATAATGATTTGGCATTAATTGAAAATTTTAATCCAAATTTATTTTTAGAAAAATTACAAATAAATTCCGATGATATTGCCAATATCGAGCTTAAATTAAGTGCAGAAATTTTAAATCAAAATTCCGTTGAAGACCTTGAAAAATATGCAATTTGGGCGCTTTTTTCCGATCAGGGAAAAAAATTTCATGAAATGGGCATGTTATTTATTTTGCCAAAAAAAATTGATAAATTTAACTTAATAAATGATATTAATATTCGACATCGAAAGGGCTTTAATCTTACTGATAATGGCTATGAAGCTATTAGAGTTGCTGG
>JBMSPZ010000129.1:0-4137 GCA_049423025.1 Rickettsiales bacterium | reverse complement strand
AGTTTGAAAGCACAGCACTTTTCAAGTGCTGGTTTTCAATCTCATTAACAAAAAATATAGGAGAAATATGAAAAAAATCGAAATAAATTTTAAGGAATATTTAACGGAAATTTATGATAAACCTAAAAAAATTCATGAATCTTTTAAAATATTTCATAAATATAGTTTGAATAATTCAATTATGGCAACTATCCAATTAGGAAGAGCAGAGCCAATAAACACTTACCAAGGTTGGATAAAATTAGGAAGGCAAGTTAAAAAAGGAAGCCGTGCCATTGAGTTATTTTTGCCCATTAAATATAAAATTGAAATTGAAGATAAAGAAAATTACGAGAAAGATTTTTTTAAAACGGTTTTTATCAAGAAAAAATATTGGTTTGGCTTATCTCAAACCGAAGGCGAGGAATTTAAGCAAGAAATTATCCCCGATTTTGATATAAATCAAACATTAAATAATTTACAAATTGAGCAAGTAGAATTTTCAAATATTGATGGAAATTCGCAAGGTTATGCTATCCCAAATCAAAAAAAAGTGGCGGTAAACCCGTTATCTTATTCGCCGTTTGGCACTTTAATCCATGAAATCGCCCACTGTATTTTGCATGATAAAGATAATAAAATAATCGATGGTAAATTATTGGATATTTCAACTAAAGAATTTGAAGCAGAAACAACGGCTTACTTGGTTTGTAGTTCATTGGGTAAATTTGAAAATCTTGAATATTCGAGAGGATATATTGGCGATTGGATTAAACGTGATGAAGTTCAAGAAATAAATTTTAAAAGAGCTTTTGATTGTGCAAATAAAATTTTACAAGCGGGTTTAATTAAAAATTATGACGAGTAATTTATGTTTTTAGCAATCGATCAATTTGGTGAAAAATATTTATTAAAATCAAAATATCCTCGAAAAGAATTAGAAAATTTTTTTTATACCAAAAATATTAAAAAAATTTATGTTGATGATAAAAAAGGAAATCAATTTCACACAGGATATTTTATAAAAGGTTTATGGTTAAGCCTTTACAAATTAGAAGAATTTAAAAAATAATATTATTACTGGCTTCTTTTAAAAAGAAGCCAGTATAAGAAAATATCTTATTGTTAGAAATTTAAAAAAATCTTAAAATTTTTTTAACTCAGGGTTCTTTTTTACGGCGAAGCCGTAAAAAAATTAGCACACCCAACGCACCTTATGGGTGCAGGTTAATTTATAATTTAGAGATAGTATTCTGTAGGGCTTGAGGCTGTAATACAAAGTAATACAATAAATAAAATAAAATTAAAATTGGTATTACAAATTTCATTTTTATAATTTAAAAATAATAAAAAAATTAAGTTAACATATTATGACTTTACCAACAATTATCACCATTTTTGCAACAATTTTTTTCCTTTTATTTGAAAGAATTAAACCTGGAAGAATGCTACCAAAAATTAAAAATTGGTATTACATGGCATTGATGATAAATGTAATACAGTTAATAATTACTCTACTAACTGCTCGTTTGTGGATTGAAATATTTGGCGAAATATCATTATTTAAAATTCGCAATTGGCAATCAGAAATATTACAAGGAT
The DNA here is from genome assembly GCA_049423025.1 of Rickettsiales bacterium. Classification (GTDB taxonomy): domain Bacteria; phylum Pseudomonadota; class Alphaproteobacteria; order Rickettsiales; family UBA1997; genus CAILUF01. The sequence continues at coordinate 2,556 of JBMSPZ010000129.1, read as the reverse complement.
TTTTTGGTTGGTTGATCGGAACTTTTTTCTTTTATTGGTGGCATAGAGTTAGGCATTTGAAGGGTTTTTGGTTAATATTTCATCAACTTCATCACTCGCCTTCTCGCATTGAAGCGGTTACATCTTTTTACAAACATCCAATTGAAATATTAGCGGATGCAATTCTTAGTGCTTTGATATTATATCCGCTTCTTGGTTGTTCGCTGATGGGCATGTTTTGGTATAATTGTTTTGCGGGAATTGGCGAATATTTATATCATTCAAATATTAAAACTCCAAAATGGTTTAGATATTTTATCCAAACTCCCGAATTACATTCGATTCATCATCAATACAATGTTCATAAATATAATTTTGGCGATATTACCATCTGGGATAGAATTTTTGGCACTTATAAAGACACTACCGAATTCGTGGAAAGATGCGGATTTCCAAAAGACGCCGAGCATAAATTAAAAGAAATGTTGTTATTTAAAGATGTTTATAAATCGCATAAGGAATAAAATGTTTTATAATTGTTAGGTTACTAAAATAGTAGTTTAGCAACTATGATAAATATCGCAAAATTATCAGGATATTTAAAAGATTTAAGACAATCGGGATGATTTTCATTCTAATTGAAATCTCTAAACAAAGATTTTAATCTCGATATAAATATTTTATTGCCTCACGATTTTTAATCACATAATATTACTTTTATTCCTCGTGGAAATAACGAATGGAATTTTGACGAAGATTTTGAGTTTGTAAAAAGTGAAATTGTTAGTAAGATTTAATAACAAAAAAATTAATAATTTATCGAAATAAAAAGAGTGAAAATAATTGATAATATAAACAACTTACTTGGTGATCACATAAAATCATCAATAAAACATAAAACAAAATTAAAGATGGCCGCATCTTGCTTTTCAATATTTGCTTATGAGGCTTTAAAAAAAGAATTATCTAAAATTGATGCTTTTGAGTTTATATTTACATCTCCAACGTTTGTAGCAGATGAGGTTACTGATAAAATTAAAAAGCACAAAAGAGAATTTTTCATTCCAAAGCTTTCTCTAGAAAATAGTCTTTATGGTTCAGAATTTGAAATACAACTAAGAAACAAATTAAATCAGAGAGCTATCGCAAAAGAATGTGTTGAGTGGATTAAAAGCAAAGCTAGTTTTAAATCCAATATCTCTAAATCTTATATGCAACAATTTGTTTGCCTAGATAAAGAAGAAACTTCAATTGCATATGCTCCAATTCAAGGATTTACAGCTGTTGACCTTGGTTATCAAAAAGGTGATTCAATTTCCAACTTTGTTAATTGTTTTGATGAAAAATCTTATTCAGATAAATATTTGGATTTATTCAATCAAATTTGGAATGATTCAGATAAACTTCAAGATGTAACGCAAACTATATGCGAACATATAGAATCTGTTTACCAAGAAAACTCTCCTGAAAGGATCTATTTTGTAATATTATACAATATTTTCAGTGATTTTCTTGAGGATATTAATGAAGACATGCTGCCAAATGAACGAACCGGTTATAAGGACACGCTTGTTTGGAATAAGTTGTTTAATTATCAAAAAGATGCCTCTGTTGGCATTATCAACAAGCTGGAAACATACAATGGCTGTATTCTTGCAGATAGCGTTGGTTTAGGCAAAACATTTACTGCTTTGGCTGTTGTTAAATATTATGAACTAAGAAACAAATCTGTTTTGGTGCTATGCCCTAAAAAGCTTGCTGAAAATTGGCTTAACTACAAGGGCAACCTCAAAACAAATATTTTCCAGAAGGATAGATTTAACTACGATGTTCTTTGTCATACTGATTTATCAAGGGAATCTGGTAGCTCGCTTGGAATGCAATTAAACCTTATAAACTGGGGCAATTATGATTTGGTTGTTATAGATGAATCGCACAATTTTAGAAATAACGATGCTTTCAAAGATAGAGAAACAAGATACGAAAAGCTGATGAATAAGGTTATCAAAGAGGGTGTTAAGACTAAAGTTTTAATGCTTTCGGCAACGCCGGTTAATAACAAATTTCTTGATTTAAAAAACCAGCTAGCACTTGCATATGAAGGAGAGTCAGAAAATTTAAGTAAAAATCTAAAAACAAAGCGAAGCATTGAAGATATTTTTAGGCGTGCACAGACGGCTTTTAATAATTGGTCTAAATTAGAGCCAGAACAAAGAACTTCAAAGGCTATACTTGAATCTTTAGATTTTGATTTCTTTGAAATGCTTGATAGTGTTACTATTGCTCGTTCAAGAAAGCATATTGAAACATTTTATGATACTACTGACATAGGTAAGTTCCCTGAAAGAAGAAAGCCACTTTCATTTCATAGTCCCCTTACAAAACTTTCAGGGATTATGAGCTTTAACGAGATATTCAGCCAGCTTTCACTGTTGAAGTTATGCGTTTATGCCCCAATAAGCTATATATTACCGAGTCGCCTGAAGAAATATGAAGAGATGTACGACACTGAAGTTCAAGGTGGAAAAAGTAGGTTTAAGCAAGTAGATCGCGAGCAAAGCTTACAGGCACTAATGA
>JBMSPZ010000128.1:0-4157 GCA_049423025.1 Rickettsiales bacterium | reverse complement strand
TTTCGCGAACAATTGTCCCTTTGGCAACGCCACCAATTGCTGGATTGCACGACATTTCTCCTAAATTATCAAATTTTTTGGTGATTAGTAATGATTTTGCTCCCATTCTGGCACTAGCACAAACCGCTTCAACACCCGCATGCCCAGCTCCAATAACAATTACATCATAATTTAAATTCATAATTTAATTTTTGTTAGAATTTTTTCGACGAGCAATATTGGCTTTCAATGCATTTGATAATTTTTTTTTAACAATTTTTCTTTGCTCAATTTTTTCATTGGTAAAATTGGTGGCATTTTTATTTTTGTTAATATTATTTATCTCATTATTCATCTTGATTAATTTCGAATTGTTTTAAATATAAATTGGCGTAAGTGCCATTAAGTTCAAGCAATTCTTTATGCGAACCCTCCTCAACCACTCTGCCATTGGCAATAACAATTATTTTATCGCAATGAATTACTGTAGATAATCTGTGAGCAATAATTATTGAGGTACGATTTTTCATCAGAGAATTTAAAGCATCTTTAATTAATTTTTCTGAAATTGGGTCAAGAGATGAAGTGGCTTCATCAAGCAACAAAATCGGCGCATTGTATAAAATGGCCCTAGCAATTGCAATTCTTTGACGCTGACCACCAGATAAGCGAATGCCATTTTGTCCAATTTTAGATTGATATTTGTTTGGCAATTCCTGAATAAACTCATCGGCTTCCGCTAATTTTGCTGCACGAACAATTTCTTCTTCGGTAGCTTCAATTTTGCCATAACGAATATTTTCAAGGATAGTATCATCAAACAACATCACCTCTTGATTTACCACCGACATTGAATTGCGAAGAGATTTCAAAGTTAGGTCTGAAATATTGTGACCATCGAGCTTAATTTCGCCACGACTTGGATCATAAAATCTAAGTATCATGCTCATAATTGTTGATTTTCCACCACCAGAATGGCCAACCAAGGCAACAGACTGCCCAGCCTTAACTTTAAAACTTATATCATTTAAAGTGGTTTTACTCTCATCATAGCTGAAGCACACATTTTCAAACTCAATTTCGCCCCTAACCTTTTCAAGCGATATGGCATTTGGCTTATCGACGATAGTTGGCTTTTCATCAAGCAAGGTAAATAAGCGAGTTGCCGAGGCTAGACCCATTTGCACACTAGAATTCATTCCTGAAACTGATTTGAGCGGACGATAAGCCATCATCATTGCCGCAAAAAAAGAAAAGAAGGCACCCGGCGTGGTTTTGCCTTCAATCACTTGATGTCCGCCATACCAAATTACCGCAGCCACACCCAGCCCAGCAAGACTTTCAACGAAAGGCGAAGAAACCAAAGACATTCTAGAAATTTTTCTACCAACCTTAGCAATTGAATCAATAATTAATGACATTCTTTTTATCTCAAATTCTTCGCAATGATAGGCTTTTACTAATTTCGAATATTGCAAAGTGTCGCTCATTTGTGAGTTAAATTTTGCTGACATTTCTTGGTTTCTAAAGGATAAATTTCTGAGCTTGCGACCTAATTTGTAAATTGGGTAAACCGCCAAAGGAAAACCTACAAAAGCAATTAGCGATAGCTCTAGGCTCTGATTAAACATTACCGCAATCAAGGCAATTAAAGTAAAAAATTGCTTGATGAAACCATTTAAACTAATGTTAATCAAACCAACCACACTGCCGATTTCATTGATAATGCTAGCGATCATATCGCCAGAAGATTTGCTGTGAAGCTTAGAAATGTCTGATGTTATGAAATGGCGATATAATTTTATGCGTAAATCGGAGGTAACTTGCAAGCTAAAATAATTCATCGTTAAGAGTTGAAAATATGTAGCAAATCCCTTGATGATTGTAACCACCACTACTAAAATTGGAATATAAATTAAGGCGTGATAATCTTTTTCAACAAAAACTGAATCGAGGGCGGGCTTGATAAGCCAAGCGTGAAATGAAGTAGTTCCTGCCACAACCAGCATCAGAACAATAGAAATTGACAATATTTTCCAGTGCGAAAAGACATTTTCTTTGGCAATTCTTTTTACTAGATAATAAGTGTTGTTATAATTTATATCCATAATTACTTGGATTGAATTTGAAGTTAATTTTAAAAAATATATAATTGCAAGTTTTATTCAGCTTATTAATATTTTACTTTATAAAATAAATTATTTCAAGTAAGCAACAACAAAATGCTAAATATTTTTCAAATTTTTCGTCAGCAACTTAATTCAACAATTCTAGATATTGCTCAAAAAAACCAAATCTCAATTACTGAAAATGAGCTAAAATCATATGCCATTGAGCCAACTAAGGAGCTATCCTTTGGCGATATAGCCAGCAATATCGCTATGTATTTTGCCAAAAAATTTCAATTATCACCAAAAGATTTAGCCAATCAAATAATTAATCAACTCGATAAGGAATATATTGAAAAAATTGAAATTGCTGGCGCAGGATTCATCAATATTTTTCTAAAAAACCAAATTTTTTATAAAGTTATTGAGTCAATAAATCAAGAAAATGAAATTACTCTGCCCAATCTTGGCAATAATGTAAAAGTAAATATCGAATATGCCTCTCCAAATCCAACTGGTCCAATGCATGTAGGTCATACTCGTGGAGCAATTTTTGGCGATGTTATGGCTAAATTAATGCAAAAAGTTGGTTATGATGTTTTAAAAGAATATTATATCAATGATGCAGGTGGGCAAATTAACACCTTGATAAAATCAGCCTATATCCGCTACATTCAAGCACTTGGAGTTGATGTCAATATCACTGAAAATTTATATCCCGGTGAATATTTAATTCAAGTTGGCGAAGAAATTAAAAAGCAATTTGGCGACAGCCTAAGCAAAATGGATTTCGAAGAATATTTTCCAAAAATTCGTGATTTAGTTTTAGATGAGATGCTCAAAATCATCAAATCTGATTTGCAGGCACTGGGAATTTTTCATGATAGTTATTTTTCTGAAAAAAAACAACTTCACAACCAAGATAAAATTACCAAAATTATCGATTTTCTTCATCAAAAAAATTTAATTTATGTTGGAAAATTATCGGCTCCAAAAACCGAAAAAGGTGTTGGCGCCATTCCTGAAGGCTATGAAGACCAAGACCAAACACTATTTCGTTCAAGTGATTTTGGTGATGATCAAGATCGTGTCGTATTAAAATCAGATGGATCACCAACTTATTTTGGAGCCGACTTGGCCTACCTAAAAAGTAAATTTGAACGAGGAGCCAGAATATTTGTTATGCCTCTTGGCTATGATCATGCAGGCTATGTCAAAAGATTAACCTCAGCCTGCAATGCCATAACTGACCACCAAGCTGAATTGAAAATAATTTTATGCCAAATGGTAAAATTTGTTAAAGATGGTGAACCTCTTAAAATGTCAAAAAGAGCTGGTAATTTTATCACCGCCAAACAAGTTCTTGACGAAATTGGTGCCGATGCCCTTCGCTTTATTATGCTTACTAGAAAAAATGATGCACCTTTTGATTTTGATTTAAACAAAGTCGTTGAGCAATCAAAAGATAATCCGATATTTTATGTGCAATACGCCCATACAAGATGCTGTTCGGTAATACGAAATTTAAAAAATGAAAATCCAGAATTTTATCAAAAAATTTTTGAAAATAATCAGATTAATTCTAAAAATATTTCATCAATTTTAGAAAATCTTGATGACCAAAATGAGATTAATTTAATCAAGAAAATTGCCAATTATATTCGTATTATAGAAATGGCTGTTCACAATTATGAACCGCATAAAATAGCATTTTATCTTCAAGATTTATCTGCTGAATTTCATAGTTTATGGAATAAAGGAGTTGAAAATCCAAATTTAAAATTTATTTTAGTAGATGATTTTAGTAAAACCTACGCTAGAATATTATTAATTAATAGTGTAAAAAAAATAATTGCTAACGGTCTTGAGGTCTTTAATATTAAGGCTCTTGAATATATGAATTAAAATTAAATTTTTAAAAAAATGGAAGATTTCGGCTATAAAAGAAATGAACAAATTCAAACTGGCAACAATTTTTACAAAAAAATTTTCTTAATATCTGCCATTTTAGTTTCTTTATCTCTCTTTATTTACATCAGCCTTAATGCCTATAAATTAATTTATCACGAT
>JBMSPZ010000127.1:0-4225 GCA_049423025.1 Rickettsiales bacterium | reverse complement strand
TAATCAAGGATTATCCAAAGATGATTTTAACAAAGAATTAATTTCAGCCATCGAAGATGCATCAAATAAATTGGCAATTGTTGCTAACAAATAGGGTTATATAATACTAAAACCGCGATTGCACTAATATTTTATGCAAAAATATTAATTTATAAGGAAGAGTCTGCAAGATTTTGAGTGTGATTTAAATCATCGCGAATTTGAAGTTTTAAATTTTCTAAATCTGATTCGCTCATATTTTTGTCGACCTTATAGATATTATCGGAAACCACAAAACATAAGCGTGAAAAAGGTAGCGGAATTTTAAATTTATCCCAGCTTTTTTTGATTATAATAAATCTCGAACAAGAATAAGAAACATTTATTAATGAAGCGCCAGTTAATTTGGCGATATTAATAATTTCGCCGTTAATTTCTTGATTGGGTCCGCGTGGACCATCTGGGGTAATGCCAAGCGAACAACCGCTTTTTAAGCCGTTAATTATTTTTTTTAGATTTGAATATTCGATGCCCTTGTGTGACCCCCTTTTGTCTTTACTTGATCCAAGCACCGAGATTAGACCAAATCTTTCCATGACCTCGCCTACAATTCTGCCATCGCCATGCCTTGAAGCAAGGGTCATCAAGGAAAAATTTTTAATTTTTCTCTTAATTTTTCTCGATAAAAAAGGAATCATCATTAAACGATTATGCCAAAATGGAAAAATTATTGAATTTTTTTCAATAAAATTAGTGTGATTTTCGAAGCCGATAAATTTCTTTTTGCAAGTTTTGTAAACAAAAAATAAGTAAAAATAAATCAAATAACTTATAATTTTTCTTGAAATGTCATTCTTAAAAAAGATTTTTTTTATGAGAAGTTTTGTATTGTTTTTTATTTCCCAAAATTCAATTTTTTTATTTTTAAAAGGAATTTTTATAAACATATTATTTATAAATTAACTTTGAGTCCTTGTGCTTGCATCAAGACATCTTTAGCGATTGGCGCGGCGGCCATCGAGCCGCTTTTTCCATGCTCAACAACAACTGAAATTGCGTATTTTGGGTCGTGAATTGGAGCGTAACCAATGAAGATTGCGTGGTTGGCATTGTTTTCGCTTTCGGCTTTTGACATTTCTTTTTCTCTTTTGGAAATAACTTGCGAAGTTCCTGTCTTTCCAGCCATTTCATAGCCAGAAGTTAAAATCTTTTTGCCAAATGCGGTGCCTCCAGCTTCGTTAACTACTTTTTTCATGCCTTCTTGCACTAATTTCAAAAATTTAACATCAACAATAGGGTCGTTTTTTAGGGCATCATATTGTTTAAAAATATTGCTATTTCTAACAAGATAAGGCTTGATTGGAATTCCGCCATTGGCAATTCTTGAAGCCACTACCGCCAATTGAAGAGGGGTGCCAAGAACATTTCCTTGGCCGATTGCGGTGTTAAGAGTGTCGCCCTTGACCCAAGGTTGGTTGAAGACTTTTTTCTTCCATTCATCGCTTGGAAGAAGTCCAGATTTTGAACCGTAAAGGCTAATATCGAATTTTTCGCCAAAACCGAATCTTCTGGCTACATCATTAAAGCGCTCATGACCAATTTGGCTCGCCAAATTATAAAAATAAACATTACAAGAATGCTTGATTGCATTTACTAAATCTAGTGAGCCATGACCTTTTTCCTGCCAGCAATGAAAGGTTCTTTTGCCAAGTTGATAGGAACCATTGCAATAAAATCTTGTAGCGGGATTGAAACCAGTTTCAAGAGCCGCCAAGGCAACCATGAGTTTAAAGGTTGAGCCAGGTGGATAGAGTGCCGAAATCGGCTTATTGTTTAGAGGTTTTTTTGGATCGTCATTTAATTGCTTCCAATAATCCCTAGAAACGCCCTCTACGAAATTATTTGGGTCAAATGTAGGTGAAGAGCAATAGCCAAGAATTTCTCCAGTTTTGACATCCATTACCACCACAGAAGCCACATCATTTTTAATTCTTTCTGTAATGAATTTTTGTAAACTAAAATCAATGGTTAAATTTATTCTAGAACCTTCAGAAGGTTGTTTGATTGATAAAGTGCGAAGCGGAACTTCGTGAACATTAACCTCGACATATTTTACGCCATATTTGCCACGCAAAACTGTATCAAAGGTTTTTTCGATACCGCTTTTTCCGATACGAAAATCTGGGTGCATAAAAAGATGTTGTTCATTTTCGTCAATTTCTTTTTCGGCGGGCAATGAGACATATCCAAGAAAATGCGAGGTTTCTGCGGGATAAGGATATTTTCTGATAATACCGCTCTCAATTGAAACTCCTGGCAGTAAATGAAAATTTGTTTCGATTCTGGCAAGGTCGTCCCAGCCAAGATTATCAATTAGCGATATAACATTTTTGCGTTTGGCGTTTTTAACTTTGTTGTAAAAAAGATTTTTGGTTTCTTCGCTAGTTTCAAGGATTTCGCATATTTTATCGAGAGATTTTTTTATATTATTTTTTTTATCAAGATAAATTAATAATCTGAAATTACTTTCATTTCTGGTTAAGGGTAAGCCATAGCGGTCAAAAATTGTGCCCCTGCCCGCTGGATTTATCACGGGTTTAATTCGATTGCTATCCGACTGATCTTTATATTCATCATATTTCCAAATTTGCAAATAGCCAAGCCGAAGCACTAAAATTCCCGACAAAGCCGATTGCGCAAGACCTAGTATCATTGCGCGTCTATTGAAAATTTTGTTTTTTCGAATATCGCGAAGCATATTATTCTTCTAATAATTTTTTGCTTAAATAATCAAAAAAAACGTGCATTGGAACGTAAACAAAAATTGAAATTACGAATTGAAGCAACATAATTTTAATTGAAATAAAATTTCCAGAAATTATTACAAAAAGAACAAGCTTAAATGTTAGAAACAAAATTAAAAAAATTACAAATTGCTTCCAAATCTGAATAAAATTTTCTCTTGATAAGATTCTGCCATTAATAACGGAGAATATTTTTATTAGTATAATGTAACTCAGAGAGGTGAGACCTAGGGGGTTGCCGTTAATGGCGTCATTCCATATTCCAAGAAAAAAAATAAAGGCTAGACCAAAGCGATTTTTGAATATACCAAAGTAAAAAATTGCCATCAAATCAAAAAGAGGCCATAAATTGTTAATGCCTGCGACCCTAATGTTGGTTAGGTTCATTGCCGTTAATATTATGGCAAAAATATAAATAAGTGAGATTTTAGTAATTGATTTCTGTTCTAACATCAAATTAATTAAGATTGTGATTTAAAAATGAATGGATTTTAACCAATTCGTTAAATTTAGTTTAAAGACCAGATTAAAATCAGATAATTTTCCTGATTAATTTTAAAGTGATTTGTGGTTAAATCAATATTAAAATTAACAATTACTTAAATAATTTGCTAAAATTTTTTCTAACTCTTTTTTTCCATTTACCTTCATGATATGCGCATGAAGCTAGCAAAGGAATAACTGATGTAGCTTCCGCATAAACCATTTGTTCAAAAGCTACATCAACCTTACCCCAAGAGCAAGCCTCTTTAAGAGTTGATGAAGAACAGGCGCCATCTCTTTGATCGGCAACAGTTATTTGAATTGCATATTTATGCATATCAACTTCCTTGCCTAAAATTTCTGCGCAAACAACCGTGTCTTGAACAAAATTTTTCGGAACGCCTCCTCCAATCATCAATAATCCAGTAGTTCCTGCTTTGATTTTAATGTCTGTCAATTCTTTGAAATCACGGATTGAATCGATAGTAATGTGAGATTTTGGATTTTTAACTTGATGCAAAACCAAACCAAATCCAGCTGATGAATCAGTGAAAGCTGGGCAGAAAATTGGGACATTATTTTCGTAGGCAAGTTGAATCAGTGAATCTTTCTTTTTGGCTTTCTTTTGCAAAAATTTACCCATTTCGGCAATAAATTCTCTCGAAGAATAAGGTTTTGCCTTTAATGAATTGGCGATTTCAAAAATAGCATGATCGCATTTTTGCAAATCTTCTTCATCGATGTAAGTGTCGTAAATTCTATCAATATAATTATCGCGAAGGAATTTGTCATCAATAAAAGGAGTGCCTTGATAATGCTTAAAACCTAGGGCCTCAAAGAAATCCATATCAACAATTGATGCGCCAGTTGCAACAATGGCATCGACCATATTGTATTTTATCATGTCAGCATAAAGTTTCATGCATCCGCCCGCTGAGGTTGAGCCAGCAAGAGTTAAA
>JBMSPZ010000126.1:0-4274 GCA_049423025.1 Rickettsiales bacterium | reverse complement strand
ACGATTTTTAATATATTAGTAACAATTCATAGCTTTTTAACTCATAAATATCTTAGCTTTAAACGACCAAAATATTCAAAAAAGGAAGTTATAAAAGGGATAATTTCTTATGGTTCGATGTATTTATTGTCATATATAATTATCTTCGGGCTCATGAAAATTGGCTTCGGTCAGGTTATTGCCTATAATATAAATTTTGTATTATCGATAATTTTATTTTATATAATACATTCAAAATTTACATTTAAATAATTTATTTTTTGTCTTCATCGAAATCTATGACATGAAAATTATCGGGTGGAACAATTGGCGATTTTCTTCCGCAGGAAGTGATTAAAAGCATCAGTGAAATTAAAAATATTTTAGTAAAAAAACTCATAAAGATAATTATTTTTTAAAAGATTTTAAATATTTTTTGGCATTTTCAATTTGAATTTTAACCTGTGAAGGGGAGGTTCCGCCATAGCTATTTCGTGATTTAACCGAGTTTTTTACATCAAGAAAATTGAAAATTTCTTTTGTAATTTTTGGTTCAATTTTTTGCATATCACTAAGTTTTAATTCGTGAAGATGAAGATTTTTTTCCTCGGCCATTTTAACGATTGCTCCCGTTAAATGATGGCATTGACGGAAGGGTAAATTAAGATTTTTTACTAGCCAGTCCGCTAAATCTGTGGCACACGAATAATCTTGTGAAGCCATTTTAAGCATATTTTCTGCATTAAGTGACATATCATCAATCATTAGCGCCATTAATTTAATACAGATTTTACTATTTTCTAGGGCATCAAATAATGGCTCCTTATCTTCTTGCATATCTTTGGAATATGTTAAGGTAAGGGCTTTCATGGTGGTTAAGAGCGATAGCAAAGAGCCAGCAATTCTTCCGGTTTTGCCTCGAATTAATTCGGCGCCATCAGGGTTCTTTTTTTGAGGCATAATCGAGCTTCCAGAAGTAAAGCGATCCGATAATTTGATGAAACCAAAACCGCGACTCATCCAGATGATAATTTCCTCGGATAATCTCGATAAATGATTGGCAATTAGGTTCAAGCAAAAAATAAATTCAATTGCAAAATCACGGTCAGAAACTGAATCCATTGAATTTGCGGTTGGTTTTGAAAATCCCAACTCTTTTGCCACAAAATCTCGGTCAATTGGATAAGAAGTTCCAGCTAGAGCGCAAGCCCCAAGCGGGCATTCATCGAGTCTTTTGGATAAATCATTTAATCGTGAGATATCTCTTTTAAACATTTCGTGATATGCCATAAGATGGTGGGAAAATAACACAGGCTGAGCAAGTTGAAGATGAGTAAAGCCGGGCATGATTACTTCGATATTTTCTGCACTTTTTTGTACTAAATTTTCTTGAAGCTCTAGTAACAATTGTTGAATTTCATTGATATTATCGCGAACAAATAGGCGAAAATCAAGGGCAACCTGATCATTACGAGAGCGGGCTGTATGAAGTTTGCCAGCAACTTCGCCGATTATTTCTTTTAATCGCGATTCAATATTTAAGTGAATATCTTCTAATTCAATGGAAAAATTAAATTCACCATTATTTATTTCTTGCAAAATTTGTTGAAGACCTTGAATGATTAAATCCTTTTCCTTTGTGGAGATAATTTTTACCTTGGCCAACATTTTGCAATGCGCAATTGAGCCAGCAATGTCTTGTTGATATAGTCTTTTATCAAAAGTAATCGATTGATTGATTTGTTGCATTAGCGAGTCGCAAGCATTATTAAATCTTCCGCCCCACATTTTGTTGCTGGTTTTTTTGATATTTTTTTTGACCGACATTGTTTAAATTATTTTTTGATGAATGAAAATTTTTGGATTTTTCTTAAAATACTTAGTTTAAATTATAATTATATTTAAAATATTTCAAATTAAAATTTTAAAAATATTATAATTAAAATCACAATAATTAAAATTTAATTTTACTTCAAAAATTTATGGAGCATTGGAGGCTAAACAACTATACTGTTTTTGATAGAACCCAATTATCTTTCTTGAAAAAATGGTGGATTGACATCGACAAAATTAACTTTTCAATAATATTAATTTTAATGGTTTTTGGTTTAATGATGACTGCAACATCAAGTCCAGCCATTGCCAAAAGAATAGATGTTGAAAAATTTTATTTTTTAAAAAAACAAATTTTATTTGCAATTTTTGCTTTAGGAATTTTGATTTGCATTTCCTTTATGAGCTACGACCAAATTAAAATTTTTGCATTAATTGGAATGGCAATAAGTATTGTTTTATTGGTTGTGGTCTTGGGATTTGGTTCCAAAGCCAAAGGGTCAACTCGGTGGCTTTCACTTGGCTTTCTTACCATTCAGCCATCAGAATTTGCCAAAACTTTTTTTGTAATTTTTAATGGCTATTGCTTGCATAAATTTGTGAATCACAAATTTCAATATAAATATGGAATATCAGTGTTAACAATATTGGTGCTTAGTTTGTTGTTATATTTACAGCCTGATTTTGGAATGATGATTTCCTTTGCGTTAATTTTTTCAGTACAATTATTTTTATTTGGATTGCCATGGATTTTGATTTTTATTTTAGGTGTTGGTGGAATAATTTTAGGAATCGGTGCCTATTTAAGCCTTCCGCATGTGGAAGATAGAATTAATCGTTTTTTGGATGTTAAGCAAAAAAATTATCAGGCAGATCGTGCAATAGACGCTTTTGCTAATGGTGGATATTTTGGCAAAGGACCTGGAAATGGAGTTGTAAAAAAATATATTCCAGATGTTCATACTGATTTTATATTTTCAGCCATTGGCGAAGAATATGGGATTGTTTCTTGCGCCGTTGTACTTATTATTTTTGCCTATTTAGTAACTAGAATAGTTAGGCGAGCTATTGATGAGAATGACCTATTCATCTATTTATCGCTTTGTGGTTTAATGATGCAATTTGTAATTCAGGTTTTTGTAAATACTAGTGTTAGCTTAAGTTTAATCCCAACCAAAGGTATGACGCTACCTTTTATAAGTTATGGCGGATCTTCTTTGATGTCGACGGCAATCTGTTTTGGTTTAATTTTGGCTTTGACTAAGCGAAAATATCGCCGAGAGAATTATTAAAGAATTGAGCGATGACAAAAAACTATTAAATTATAGCCTTCTTGAGCAGAAAATTCGATTTCAAGCTTCTCATTATCTCGGGTAAAAACCGATGAATTATTAACTGATTTAGAGACTTGCCATCCAAGCTTTGGTAGGTTTAATTCGTAAAAGTTTTTGATTTTTTCAATATCGTAATTTGATTGGTAGGTTGAGGAACTAAAGCTTCCAGACAGGCTATCAAATTCAAGATTATGATCATTGATAATTTCTAGGCCATTGACCAAAGGAATATCTTGTGTTCCATTGATAAATTTTGAGGTAGCGAATATTTCGTTTTCATTGGAGTTTTTGATGTTTTTGACATTTGTTTTGCAAGAAAAGGTGGTAAAACATAATGCAAAAATACAAATGATCTTCAATTGGGATTTTAAAAAATTTTTCATAGATTAAATATATTAATATTTTTAATAAATTTTAATAATAAATTTTATTATTGCAAAAATTTTTTTTAGTTATTTTTTTTGACAATTTGGGCAATAAAATGTTGAGCGTTGATTTTGAACAATTCGTTGAATTTTGCTGTTGCAAACAACGCAATCTTGATTGGCTCGATCATAAACCTTATGAAAATTTTGAAAAAACCCTAATTCTCCATTGGCATTTTGATAGTCTGAAATTGAAGAACCACCATTTTCGATGGCATTATCAATAATTTTTTTAATGGATTTGACTAATTTATTAATCTCATTTTTCGATAGAGAGTTAGCTGGTCTTTGTGGAGAAATTCTGGCATCAAATAACGATTCGTTAATATAAATATTGCCGACACCAACTACAATTTTATTGTCCATCATTGTGGATTTTATATTGGCGGTTTTGGTCTGTATTTTTGTCCATAAATAATCGGCGTTAAATTCTTCGCTTAAAGGTTCTACTGCTAAGTCTTTTAATAATTTATGGTTTTTTAAATCTTGATCTTTAACCAAGTCAACAAAGCCAAAACGGCGGGCATCATTAAAAATTAACCATTGATTTATAGATAATTTTAAGGCAAAATGATCATGTTTTAAATAATTAAATTCACTAGACAAATTTATTCTGCCACTCATTCCAAGATGAATGACTAGAGTTTTTTTGTTGGATAATTTAATTAATGCTTCCCTCAACCAATGTACCCGCTGTTCTAGG
>JBMSPZ010000125.1:0-4313 GCA_049423025.1 Rickettsiales bacterium | reverse complement strand
TGGATTTAAATCATTAATAAATTTGGTAATTAGAGTTAAATCGGAAGACTGAATATTGGTAAGTTTGTTAATCTCAGATTCATTTGCAAATAAAATATCTACATCATTTTTAATTAAATCTAAAAAATCCTTTTTATGGCGATCTACGCAGAATCCATCTGATAAACTAAAGGCGATTTTTAATTTTTGTTGTTTGGCTAATTCAATAGCTTTTTTTATGGCTAAAATTGATTCTGGGCGGTCCCATAAATAGCCTTCAATTAATAAAATTTTGCCTTGGGCAAATAATTTTTCGGTAATTAAATTTGGGTCAATTTGAGGAGCGCAACCCAGATAAGTTGCCATTGTTCTTTGTCCATCGGCACTAACGAAAATAAAAGACGAAGCGGTGTGTTGATTGGGGCTTATAAAGCCATTAAATTTACAATTTTTATTTTCGATTTCATGGATAAATAATTTTCCAGTATTGTCATTGCCAACATTGCCAATAAACTCAACACTAGAGCCAAGTAAAGCTAGATTTGCGATAGAATTTCCGATTGATCCTCCCGAACAAAATTTTTCAAATTTTAAATTAATATTTGCTTTAACAAAATTTTCATCGACAAGACTCATTGAACCTTTAACTAGGTTATTTTTTGCAAAAAAACTTTCATCGACCTTAACGAAAAAATCAACTATGGCATTTCCAATTCCAATTATTTTATGCATTTTATTTTAATTTAATTTTAAAAAATTTTTTCTTACCAATTGCAAGTTCAAAATCATTTTTTTCGATGATAAGATGGTTAATATCGCTAATCAAAATATTATTAATTTTAACTGCCTTGCCTTCAATTAATCTTTTAGCATCAGCCTTGGATTCAGTGGCTTTTATTGTGGTTATGATGTCAATTAATTTTAGGCCATTTTCAGGCAAATCAAAAGTAAATTCTTCAAACGCATCGGAGTTTTTTTGAAGAAAAATTTGTCGAGCCTTATTTAAGCAGTCATTGGCTATATTTTCGCCATGACAAATTTTGGTGGTTTCAAAGGCTAAAATTTCTTTAACTTTATTTAAGTCTTGTCCAGATAAATTTGCAAATTTAGCGATTTCATCAAGTGGTAAATCGGTGAATAATTTTAAGAATTTAATTACATCATCATCATGAGAATTGCGGAAAAACTGAAAATATTCAAAGGCTGGCAAATCTTCAATACTTAGCCAAACCGCTCCATTGGCGGTTTTCCCCATTTTCTTTCCATCGGAAGTGGTTAGGAGTGGGGTAGTTAAGCCAAATGCTTCAGGTCGTTTTTGCTGTTCTTCAAAATTTAATTTTCGGATTAATTCTACACCATTAACAATATTGCCCCACTGATCTGATCCGCCAATTTGCAGGGTGCAATTATGTTTTTTATGCAGATGGTAAAAATCATAAGCTTGCAAAATCATATAATTAAACTCGAGAAAGGACAGGGGTTGTTCGCGGTCAAGTCGTGTTTTGACTGAATCAAAACTAAGCATGCGATTAATAGAAAAGTGTTTACCAATATCACGAAGAAAATCAATATAATTAAGGTTTTCAAGCCAATCGATATTGTTTAAAATTAAGGCTTTATTGTTGGAAAAATCTAAGAATTTTTCTAAAACTTTTTTAATGCCCAATAAATTTTTAGAAATTTGTTGGTTATCAAGTATTTTACGGGCTTCGTCCTTACCCGATGGGTCTCCTATTTTTGTGGTTGAGCCACCTAATAAAATAATTGGATAATGCCCATGTTTTTGAAGTAATCGCAAAATCATGATTTGAATCAAACTTCCAGCATGCAAAGTGATAGCGGTGCAATCAAAGCCGATATAGCAATAAAGTTTTTCGGTTTTGAATTTTTGGTGTAAAAGCTCTAAATCAGTGCATTGCGCCAAATATCCACGGTCAATAAACTCTTGTAAAAAACTAATATTTGTTGTATTAATATTTTTTGACATCGTTGGTAAATATTTATTTTAAAAAAACAATTTTAATTAAAAAAAATTATTTTAAAATCTTTTTTTAAAAATAAAATTTACAACATTTTTTAATGAATTTTAAAATTAAATTTAACAAAAATATTTATGAATATTGAAGAAAAGCAAAAGTTAACCTCGGCTTGGTTTAAAAAATTGCGAGATAAAATTTGCTTTGAATTTGAAAAAATTGAACAAGAATTCGACCCAAAATATCCTGGAAAATTTCAGCGAAAAAACTGGAATCGTCACGATAAATTTGCGCCTAACAATGATGGCGGATATGGCGAAATATCAATGATGAAGGGCAATGTTTTTGAAAAGGTTGGAGTCAATTTTTCCGAAGTTCATGGTGAGTTCTCAAATGATTTTGGCAAAGAAATACCCGGAGCTGACAAAAATCCAAAATTTTGGGCTTCTGGAATTTCTTTGGTCGCCCATATGAAATCGCCTTTAGTTCCTGCGGTTCACCTTAATACCAGATTTATTTGCACAGAAAAAAATTGGTTTGGCGGTGGAACTGATTTAAATCCAGCAATCGAAAACCCCCAAGACACTATTGATTTTCATGCGTCCTTAAAAAAAGCCTGTGATGAAACTGACCCAACTTACTATGAAAAATACAAAAAATGGTGCGATGAATATTTTTTCATCAAGCATAGAGGGGTTGCAAGGGGGGTTGGCGGAGTTTTTTATGATTATCTTAATACCGATAATTTTGAAAATGATTTTAATTTTACCAAAAATATTGGTTTGGCTTTTTTAGATATTTATCCTAAAATCGTTCGCAGACACATGTCTAAAAAATTTAATGATGAACAAAAACAAATTCAATTGCAAAAACGCGGTTTATATGCAGAATTTAATTTAGTTTATGATCGTGGAACTAAATTTGGACTAATGACTGATGGCAATGTTGAAGCCATTCTTATGTCACTTCCGCCTTTGGCAAAGTGGGAATAAAATTTAAATATAAAATTATGGAAAAATTAAATAAAATTTATGAAGGAAAGGCAAAAATTCTATATTCTACCCCAAATTCAAATCAATTAATTCAATATTTTAAAGATGAAGCCACGGCTTTCAATGCGCAAAAAAAAGCTGTAATCGAAAATAAAGGAGTTTTAAATAATTTCTTGTCTGAATTTTTTATGTTGCAAATGGAAAAAAATTCAATTCCAACTCATTTCATTCAAAGGCTAAATCAACGCGAACAACTAATTAAGAAAGCCAATATTTTTGCCCTTGAAGTTATTGTCAGAAATGTTTCAGCTGGGTCATTATCTAAAAAACTTGGCATTGAGGAGGGGGTCAAATTTAGCCATCCAATTTTTGAAATTTGTTATAAAAATGATGCTTTGCAAGATCCTTTGATTAACGATGACTACGCCCTTTATGCTCTTAAAATTTTATCACCGCAACAGCTCAAAATTATTAAAGATCAGGCTTTAAAAATAAATGAAGTGTTGACAAAAATATTTTACGATGTCGGCATAATTTTAGTTGATTTTAAAATAGAATTTGGATTAGATTGCAATGATAATAAAACTATAATCTTGGCTGATGAAATTAGTCCAGATAGCTGTAGATTATGGGATAAAGACACTCTTGAAAAGCTAGACAAAGACCGTTTTCGTCGAGATTTAGGCGGGCTTTGTGAAGCTTATTTAAATGTCGCCAATCGTTTAAAAATATCAATTAATTAATATAAATTATGAAAATTAGAGTGAATATTTCTTTGAAAAAAGCAGTTTTAGACACCCAAGGTAAAGCCATTGAATCCGCCCTAGTAAAAAATCTAGGTTATAATCAAATTAGTAATGTTCGCCAAGGTAAATTTGTTGATCTTGAAATCAAAGCCGATACGGTGGAAGAGGCTACTAAAATAGTTGATGAGATTGCCGATAAATTGTTGGTCAATAAAATCATTGAAGACTATAATTTTGAAATTTTGAAAAATTAAACTCACTTGTTATGAAATCAGTAGTTATCACTTTTCCTGGCTCTAATTGCGATAGAGATGCAATTGATGCCTTACAAAAAATTAACTCCAAGGTGCAAAGAGTTTGGCATAGCGAATCTTCTCTTGACAATGATCTTGATTTAATTGTGGTTCCGGGTGGATTTTCTTTTGGTGACTATCTTAGAAGTGGAGCAATGGCAAGTATTTCGCCAATTATTAGTGAAATTAGAAGGCTTTCGCTCAAAGGTGTAAGGGTTCTTGGAGTGTGTAATGGCTTTCAAATTTTAACCGAAGCAAATTTACTTCCGGGTGTTTTAACCAGAAATAATAAAATTAAATTTATTTGCAAATCGGTGTTTATTCGAG
>JBMSPZ010000124.1:0-4387 GCA_049423025.1 Rickettsiales bacterium | reverse complement strand
TTATTATTGATGTGGGCATTAACCAAATCTTGTCGATATAATTCTGATTTTAGTGCTAAAACCGAAGCCCCAGTGCGAATAGGTCCAACCCGATATGGGGTGTTGCTATTAAATAAGCCATCGAAAGAAATTTCCTTGGATTTAACCATACTTCCCTCTGGATAAATCATCCAATCATATTGCCCAGAAACTAAATCGCCGAGAATAATATTATCTCGATTGGGGTCTTTGGTTGAAACGGTTCCAACTGAGCGCAAAAATTTTCCAAATGCGCCAATAAAAATTTTAGAGTCAGCAAGGCATCGAATATGTCTAGATGTGATTTTATTGATTACATAAGGAACAAAAAAGGTTTCGCTTCTGGTGAAGTGATTTGCCACAAATAACACGGGTTTATTTGGAATTTTTTCAATTCCCGATACTGTAAATCTTGAACCAAGAAGCCTTTCAAGTATATTCATGGCGAGAGATGCGTATCGAAAGGATTTAAAGTTCATTTAATATTAATTAATTCATTAAATTACGAAAAATTTTTTTCAAAAACTGATTGTGAAATTTTTTGCAGTTCAGAGATTGACACGGATTGATTGTTAAATGTTAAGTTTTCTTGAATAACTTCGCCAATTTGGTAAAATTTAATTTGGTTTTTTTCAAGAATTTTAACAAAGTCTTTTAGATTAGAGTTTTTTACCGAAACTACATATCTGGATTGATCTTCGCTAAATAAAATCTCAGAATCTGAATAATTTGGATAATCTTTTTTGATGTCGTCGATATTGAGATTGCAACCCAAATTTAAAGTTGACATTTCGTAGCAAGCCACAAGCAATCCGCCATCGGATATATCATGACATGAACTCAAAATTTCTTTTTGAATTAGTTCTCGAATGATTTCTGAATGCTTTTTTTCATGCTCTAAATTTACCTTTGGTGGGTTTTTTTGATTTTGAATTTTTAAAATATCTCTTTGATATATTGAGCAAGAAATATCGCCAAAAGAGGAGGCTATTACAAAAATTTTATCATCGATATTTTTGAATTTTATATCGCATCTTTTTTGAAAATCAGTAAGTAGACCAACTCCACCAATAGCGGGTGTTGGTTGAATTGCTTTTCCATCGGTTTCATTGTAAAGCGAGACATTGCCCGAAACAACCGGATAATCTAAATATTTACAAGCTTCAGTTATACCTTGGATTGAACGCACAATCTGTCCCATAATTTCTGGTTTTTGCGGATTGCCAAAATTCAAGCAATTGGTAATTGCTAGAGGTTTAGCGCCAACTGCCGAAATATTTCTATAGGTTTCGCAAACCGCTTGAATTGCTCCTTCAAAGCTATCTGCTTCAACATATCTTGGGGTACAATCCACCGATATTGCCAAAGCTTTTTTGGTGCCCCTAACGCGAACAACCGAGGCATCACCATTAATTGCGATAGTATCATTCATAACTTGAGAGTCATATTGTTCTGATACCCATTTTTTATCAGCCAAATCTGGCACTAATAATAAATTTTTTAATACTTCTATATTTGAATTCATATAATTAAATTTTTTTATTAATTCTTTACAAATTTACAAAAAAAGTAAAGTTTTTTTTGTATAAATTTTATTAAATTAATTATCTTTTGTTTTTAAAAAATTGTTGAAGCAATAATTTTGACTCTTCGGCGTTGATTCCTGAGTAAATTTCGCTTTTAAAAATTGCTAAATTTTTGAAATTATATAATGGGTTACTTTCAATGGCACCAAATTTTTCGTCATTTGCTCCATAATAAATTCTTTTTATTCTAGTGTAGCTTATAGCCATAAGGCACATTGGGCATGGCTCTAAAGTTATGAATATATCGCAATTTTCTAAGGTTGCACTTTTTAAGGCGTTGCAAGCGGTTCTAATTGCTAAGATTTCTGCGTGTGCTGTATGGTCTTTATTGGCTTTGGTCAAATTATGAGATTTGGCGATAATTTGATTGTTGTAAGTGATAATACATCCAACAGGAACTTCATGGGCTTCAAAAGCCAATTTTGCTTGAGATAAGGCTTCAAGCATAAAATTGCTGGAGGATGAACTGGAATTATAAGGCATTATAAAGCTATGATATATTTATTTTACAACTATTTTGCCCTGAGCGGTTTTTGGGTGAAAATCGCCATAAAATTTATATTCCCCTGAAGAAAGACCTTTGATGGGAATGGTTATGGATTTTCCAGCTTGGATTAATTTTTCTTTTTTTAAATCATCGCTTTCAAATTCTTCGATGGTGGAATCGGTATTTTCAATGATTAGTTTGAAACTTACATTGGCAGGAACTTCAATTAAACTAGGCTTAAACTCATGATTAACAATTTTAACAACGATACCATCACCAACCTTATTTTCTGGCTTATTTTGAGCAAAGCTGTTAAGTGAAGTTAGGGCAAATAGACCTAGAATGGAAATAGTTTTAATGAGTTTTTTCATTTGTAAAAAATAGGTGTAAATGGTGACCCCAACGAGATTCGAACTCGTATTTTCACCGTGAAAGGGTGACGTCCTAACCGTTAGACGATGGGGCCAAAAAATTAGATAAAAATAAATAGAATTTAATTCTTTAAATTCATTATCTTGGATATTATTTTAATGAGCATAAAAATAATTGCAAATAAATTTTTTTTTAAAATCAAAAACTATTTAATAATCTTGTTTTTAGCATAGTAAACATAGCCATAATGGCTTATATCTATGATTCGGAAGTTGTTATTAACAAAATTGCAACTTTCTTGGTTAAGAACTTTTCGCGTCAAAATCATATCAAAATTAATTTTATGTTGATGATAATATTCTAAATCACTGCATAAATTTTTGAAATTCCAATTGCTGTAAAAATAAGTTTCCATTGGAAATAAATGGAAAAAAGGCATTGAATGTGGGAGAAAAAGTTCTGCATTTATGGCAATAAATTTGGGTTTGAATTTTTTGGCAATATCTAAAAAATAAAAGTTTTTCTTATAGATTGAATCATTAAAATTCGAATAATTTTTTAAAAATATCATATAATACAAAAAATTAAGAACCAACAATGTTAAAAATAAATATTTTAAAAATTGATTTTTTATTAATTTTTGGGTTTTTATATTAAAATAATTTTGATATAAAAAAAGAAATACAAAGGGAAGGTAGCCAAGAATTAATCTAAACCCCATAACGCTAAATCTGACTATAACTGCAATTAAAATGGCGGTAAAAAATAAATTTATGATTAATAGTTTATCAATTTTTTTGTTATTCTTAAAATTTTTAAAAAAATGGGTATAAAAACAAATCATGCCAATTATGCTTAAAGCTTGGGTTTGGAAGAGGTTGAAGAGTAATAAAAAATCCTCCAAAACAAAATCATTTTCTGCAATCATAAAAAATAACACAAAATACAAAAAAAATCCAATTATACTATTTGCAATAAGTCTAAAGCTAAAATCTGCAAAGGTTTTACCGCCATAAATATCGGTGCGATTATCAAATAAAAAAAGATGGTAATATTGGAAATAATAGAAATATATGTAAAAAAACAACGGAATTAGAAAAATCAGAATTAAATAATTAATTTTTTGGGATAATTTATACTCATCATCATTATCTTTAAATCTTGGACTAAGCCAATAGTAAATCACTAATAAGAAGGCAAAAACCAAATGAAAATTTCTGGTAAGTGATAAAAAAGTTAAGGTTATGCTTGAAATAATTTTGATGTAAAGCTGGTTTTTATTTGGACTATATAATGCCAAATATATAACCATTGTTAGCAAAGCGTTGCATATAATTTCTTTTCCACTATCAGAAATATAAATGATGAAAGAGTTGGTGAAAAAAACCAAAAATGTTAAAAATAGTGATTTTTTAACATTTAAATAATGTCGAAAAATTAAAAAAACAAAACAAGTATAAAGTAAAAATGATAAATATTGACTTGCATAAACTACAAAATTATCATTATTATAAATGTAGTAAAATAGTGTTAGAAATACCGAATATGACGGAAAGTGATATGGCTTTATGTTGGTAAAATTGTAGTTAAACAAGGATAATTCGTCATAATATAAATCTAAACTATATTGAGTTATGTTGGTTAATTGTTTTTTTTCGAAGATGTTTTTGGCAATTGACAAATATTGAAAAGAGTCATTGCAAATGAAATTAGGATTTCCTGATGTCAAAAAATATTCAATCAAAAAAACAATCAGCCAAAAAATGGCAAATAAGAAAAAAAAATTGTAGTTTTTTTTAAATAAAATATTAGGCATTTAATAT
This sequence comes from Rickettsiales bacterium, assembly GCA_049423025.1. Lineage (GTDB taxonomy): Bacteria > Pseudomonadota > Alphaproteobacteria > Rickettsiales > UBA1997 > CAILUF01. Next base: position 101 of record JBMSPZ010000124.1, on the reverse strand, counting down.
TATGCAAGAATTCAAGTGGTTATTTAGAAACATAAAAAATATTAATAGCTTTGATAATTTTATCAAGTTTCTTGTGATGATTCTTCAAGAAAAAAAATTTC
>JBMSPZ010000123.1:0-4451 GCA_049423025.1 Rickettsiales bacterium | reverse complement strand
TAATTTTAACCGATGGGGTGATAAAAATTTCGCCAACATCGCAAAAAGTAATTGCCAAAAAAGATAATCCTCATGAATTTCGTCAAACCTTAACTCAGGCAAGTCTTAGCGATGAAATTTATTCTAAAAAAACCGATCATCATCCAGTGGTAATAATCGGTGGAGGCATAGCTGGAGCCACTACTGCATTAAAGCTTGCACAGGTTGGTATTCCAAGTGTTATTATTGAGCGAGATTCGAAATTAATGTCGGCAACCTCGGCAAAAACTCCCGGAAGAATCGGTCATGGTTTTCACTATCGCGATTTAGAAACGGCAAAATTATATTTGCAAAGTTCCATTACTTTTTTAAAAGAATTTTGTCAAACAAAAGAAGATCAAGAAAGATTTATAATTAAGGTCGATGAAGAATCTGGCGAGCTTGACCGCGGTCTTTATTTTATTCATAAAGATTCGCAAGTTCCAGCCGATGAACTGCTTAAAATTTATGAAGGAATTCGTGATGAATATAAAAGGCTTGTTGAGCTTGATGCTAGTAATAAAATTTTTGGTGAAGTTGAAAATTTTTTTGAAAAATTGGATTTACAAAATTTTGCAAATCAAGTTGATATTTCGCAAATTGATGCCGTAATTCGAACTCAGGAAAAATTGTTAAATTGGGCTGAATTTGATAAATTTATTAAAGAAAAAATTGAGAAATCAAATGGCTTGATTTCGGTTTTATCACAAAGAGAAGTTGAGGCTATCGAATATGATTTGGCAAGTAAAAATCGTGATTTTAAAATTAGTTTTGCCAATTCTAAGCAAATTCTAACTGCTTCTTATGTGGTTAATGCTTCGTGGCAAAATATTGAGGAGTTGGATAGTGATTTATTTCCAGAAAGTGTGGTTGAAGAAAGGGCAAATCGTATTAAATTAATTGCCAGTATTAAGTTGCCAAATAAGGCGATTAAGGCTCCATCTATGTTCACTTCGATGGGTCCATTTTCTATGTTTTCAAATGAGGGAAATGGTTTTGGTAAAACCACCTTTGCCCCTGTAACTAATATGATTGATTATGTGGTTTGTGAAGCCAAAAAGGGTTGGCAAATGAACCCAGAATTAAGGGAAATTGTTGATGAATGGTTTTTGAAAAAAGAATTGGTGGTAGAAAATAAAGATGACCCAGAAACATGGCGTAAAATCGAACTCAATCTTGAGCTTCAGCCTCTTTACAAAAGATTACTAACAACGGGTTTAAATTCAAAAGAAGCGGAGTTTTTTGGGAAAATGATTTTAGAAGGAAGTATCAATTCTTATCCAATTCTTGAGGGGTCGAGTGTGGTTTATGTTGGTGCGGGCATCGTTAAATCAAATGGTGAAGTCAATATTCGCGATAAAAATAGCGCATTTCACTCAAGATGCGATAATGGTTTAAAGGAAAGGCAAATCGGCTATGTTGATTTCAATGGAGTAAAATTATTTTATGTAGAAAATCAGGCAAGAAATGTAGTTCAAAAAATTATCGAACATATCAGGTCGAATATTGAAATTGAAAAAGAAATTCAAGAATTGCCTTCAGCTGGAGTAGATTTAGTTGATTCGCAACGAGAACTTTCGTTGCGTCCTTGGGTGAGTCGCTATGGCATGGGTCAAAGGAGAATTTCCGATATTATGCCAAGTTCACCACGAATTAATTTGGCAACTCAAGAAACGATTTCTTATCTTACTGGATTATTGGATTTTGCTTTTAATTCTTGCTATAAAGAACCGAAGCTGGGAAGAATTGCATTTTCAACTCAACTTTGTGAAATTATTTATCCAATTATAGACTCGGTCAATAAAATTCGTAAAAGCGAGTCCGATGGTGATTTTATTTGCGAAGTTGGAAGTAAATTAAATCGAGCCAAAAATCCATTCACTGCTTTTTCAGTGATTGATGATAAGGGCGATATTGTGGTCGATAGTAAATTTGGTTTAGTTGATGAAGAAAAGCGCATCGAATATTCCATTCCAAGCTTAAGCAATCGTGATTATGTTAAGAAGATGAAGCGTGATGGCGGTGCTGGGTTTTTTTGTGGCTCACCTGTGGTTGGGTCAACCAGTGGAGAATTTATGGTGCCAGTTGGGATAGGTCTTGAAGGTGGTAAGTCCTTAACTTTTGGCATGAGTATTCCAGCCTTAATGAGGCAGATTTGCACCACACAATTTAAGGAAAAATCGGCAATGTAAATTTGATTTTAAAATAAAGCGGGCCTAATTATTTTCCTAATTCTTTAGTATTATTCTCAACTTCAGTTCCTGAGGGTTTTGATATTGAAAAATCTGGTCGACTAGAAATCAATTGTTTAATTTTTTCTTTTAAATTTACATCAATAAACGGTGATTTTTCTTCAAGTTCCATAAGTGTAACCAATTCTGTAGTGCAGTTATTTCTAGAGAGTAAATCCAGATGACTCTCTTGATTTTTAGATTCAATAAATTCTTGCTTAATTTTGTTTATTAACTTTTCTTGTAAATCTAAATGCCCTGAAGTTTGGAGATGCTCCAATATTGTTTTGTTATTATATTTTATTGTTGAAATATTTGATAAATTATCAATAAAAAACTCAACAAATTCTTTAGATTTCGAGTCGTTTTTTTTGATAAAATCGAATATGCAATGATGTGCATCGTCATAATCATTTATATCAATTTATTAGTAAATAAATAGTGCCCGCAATGGACATGATATACCCCATCTCTGTCTTCAAGATTAAAAATATCTTTTAGGAGATTGTAATCTTCTTTGTCAATTTTTTCGAAAATTGATTGAAAATTGCCATTAACCTCCGTAACCTTTAGAATAAAAGCTTCACCATCTTTAACTTTTATAATTTCGAATGGCTGTGTATCTGGTATTTCGTTGCAACCAATAAAATGAAATCTTGGAATTTCATCGCAAGTAGCATCAAATGAAATAAATTTTAACCCCACTAATTTATAATATTATTTTATTTAAATTATTATAAGAATTAACGATTTTAGTGACCTAAATTTCCAATAAACATTACAAAATTATTGGATTTTTTAGTCTTAGATATCTAAAGCTACATCTTTTGTAGCCGTTAACTTTATCGAAGAATTCCATCGTGAGTTACATATAACTTTTGGAGGATGATATTTTTTTTGCTCTAAATTGTATTTTGTAATTAATTGATTAAAAAAATTATCATTATTGCTTTGATTGGGGGTGGAGCTAAGTAAAATTTTATGGCAAGGAACCGATGTGCATGGACCATCTTTTTTATCATCCTGCAATGATTTTAAATGTAAATATTGCGATATTAAGGAAGCTGAATTATTATTTATTATTTCCGATTGCTTTAAATTTATTTTAAAAGCATGTTGTAATTTTTCTAAAACTTCTGGAAAATTTTCAACCAATCTATCAAACATTGCTAATTGAATTTCCTCGGGAAATAAATTAATTTTAGTTTGTTTTTTTGAAGGAAATACATATTCAAAAACAAAGTCGAATTTATTTTCTTTAAATTTAACCTTATATTGGAAATTACATCCATCATTAAAAAATTTAAGTCTAAAAGCAATATCATTCCCTTCTTTTAATTTGTCTATAGCAGTATTTGATGCAACTATTTTCATATCTTTTTGAGAATCTTTGCTAATTCGCAAGGATTTTCGTGGGCTATGAATTTGAATTTGACTATCTGGTGTTTTATTTATATCGCTAGCAAAATGTTGTAATAAAAATGGCGATAAATATTTCTCGCTTAAGGAAACTTCTTCGATATCATCTTTAGCTTTAATAGCCTTTTCCAATTCTTCGCTTATTTGAATTTTTCTTTTAATTCTTTCTAATTTTTTTAAATCTTCTATATTCAGCATTAATCCATCTTTGATGGAGTGTTCAATTAATTCAACTCTTTCTTTAATTTCATTAAATGTTAAGCCATGGGTAATTAATAAATCTGAATTTTTGGAGTTTTCTTTAAAAGATAATGGCGAATCCGTTGAATCACTAGTTGATGAATCTTGATCATAACGTGAAAAAGCCTTTACTCTATCAATCATTGAAGATAAATCGATTGAAGCTGAGGATTTTTTCATGAATTTTTAAAATTAGTTATTACTATAATTAACTAATTAATAATATCATAATTCATTTTTCAATTTTCTCATTAATTCTTAATTCATCTTTTGATTTTTTGGTTTTTTATATTACACTAAAAATCCGAGGAGTAAAATTGCTTTATTTTTTTTTGAAAAAATGTTGCAAATATTCAATTTTTGCCAAAAATATCATTAGCAAGTTGATTTAAAACTGCTTTGAGTTCAGAATTTTCGATGTTTGATATGGTGTTGGTAATTTTTTCTTGAGTAGTGGGGTCGCTAATTTTCTTTTCTGGCTTTTGACTTTCTAACAGCTTTGGTTCTTGTTTGATGATGATTCTGCTTACCGCTTTGAAGCCA
>JBMSPZ010000122.1:0-4564 GCA_049423025.1 Rickettsiales bacterium | reverse complement strand
GTCAATTAAAAACTCGATATTTATTGGAATATTTTGCGCAGAAAATAATTGATTATTCTTAATTTTATATCCAGCTTGCAATAAAATTTCTTGGGCTTGCAAAATATTTTCTCGATTAAAGCCATCGCCATTAGTTTTGGAAACATAGCTAAATGGCTTAATTTGGTCGTCGTGATAAATTGAATTCGTAAAAAAACTTTGATTACGAATATAAGAGCCGTAAAAAATATGAGCTTGAAGCCATTCGAAATCAAAAACTAAGGCAATAGCTTTTCTTAATGCTAAATCCTGAAATTTTTGTTTTCGCAAATTCAAAATAAAACTTTGGGTAGAAGGTGGGGTTTGATGCGGAATTTCTGCCTTAATAATTTCGCCATTCTCAACCGCCTTGATATTGTATAAATTTGCCCAATTTCTGGCAATATTTTCTTGCCTTATGTCGTATTTCTGCGACTTAAAAGCCTCAACCAAAACATTATTATCGAGGTAATAATCAAAGGTAATTTTATCAAAATTATACCTTCCAAGATTAATTGAAAAATCCTTTGCCCAATAGTTTTTAACTCGCTCATAAACTACAAAACGATTTGCACCAAATTCCTTAATTTTATACGGACCAGAGCCAAGCGGAATTTCAAGTGATGATTTGGAAAAATCATTTTTATCATAGAAATGTTTTGGCAAAACTGGCAATGAAGCAATTAAAAGGGGTAAATTGCGATTTTGTGAATTTTTTAAATTAAAAATTACCTGATATTTATCGATTTTTTTTACTTTTTTAACATCGCGATAACTCATTTTATATGATGGGTGACCGTCTTGCAATAATTTGTAAAAAGTAAAAACCACATCATCGGCAGTAATATTTACACCGTCATGAAAATAGGCATTTTGATTTAAGAAAAAAGTAAGATTTAATTTATCATCAGAAATTTTTACCGCCTTAGCAATTAAACCATATCTTGAACCAATTTCATCATCCACACCCTCCATTAGACTATCATAAATTAATGATAAACCTTGAGCTGGCAAACCTTTTAAAATGAATTGATTGAAAGAATTAAACCCACCCTCAACTCCATACTTAACTTCCCCACCTTTGGGTGCATTTGGATTTACATATTCAAGATGAGAAAAATTTTGCGGATATTTTAATTTTTCAAATATCGAAATTCCATGAGAAATATTCGATGCCAAAGCTTTGGAAGGCAATAAATTTAAATAACAACAAATCAAAAAAAATTTTAAAAAAAATTTCATTGCCTAAAAAATAGATTAATTAATATTGCGGAGTTTAATTTTTAGTATTATAATTTTTTTTAAATTTAATTCCAAGAATGATTTTTTAAAAATGATTTTAATTCGTAATTTAAATCAAATATCACAACAAATACCAGCAATTGCCTTAACCATCGGCAATTTTGATGGAGTTCACCTTGCCCATCAAAAAATTATTGCCAAAACTCATGAAATAGCCAAAAAAAACCATTTGAAAACTGCCCTACTCACTTTTGAACCTCACCCAATTATATTTTTAAATAAAAATAATCCAAATTTTAGCAAAAATTTTCGTATTTATAGTTTAGCAAATAAAATAAGAATTCTTCAAAATTATAATTTAGATTATCTTTTAATACTTAACTTTAATAATTATCTATCACAATTAAGCCATAACAACTTTGTTGAGGATATATTAATAAATAAATTTAACACTAAATCATTAATCGTTGGTTATGATTTTACATTTGGCAAAAATCGCCAAGGTAATTTTAAAACCCTAGAAAATTACGATTTTGATTTACATGAAATTAGTCCAATTAAATTCGATAATGACCTCACAATTTCTTCTTCGCAGGCTAGAAATTTTATAAAAAATGGTGAAATAAAAAAATTAAATTTAATTTTAGGAAAAAATTATCAAATTGAAGGAATGGTAGTTAAAGGCAATCAAATTGGGCATAAAATCGGTTTTGCTACTGCTAATTTATTGACTAAGCCTCATTTAATCTTGCCAAAATTTGGTGTCTATAAAACCAAAGTTTTTATTCCAAAAATGCAAAAAACATTTTCAGGCATAACTAATTTTGGCATCAAGCCAACAATTAATCAAAATAATTCTCAACCGATTTTTGAAACACATATTTTTGATTTTAACCAAGATATTTATGGGCAAAAAATTGTAGTTATCTTCGAGGATTTTATTCGCGATGAAATGAAATTTATTAATCTTGAACATTTAAAACAGCAAATCCAATTAGATATATCATCAATAATTAATTAATTTTTGGTTTTTTATTAAAAAAAATTATTTACTTAAAAAAAAATTAATTTAGAATTTAAAAAAATTAAAGCTAAATTTAAAGCTAATGCAAAAATTCAATAAAATTAAATCAGTAATTGCTGGGATTGCCCTTATTAATATCGATACTGATATGATCATTCCAAAACAGTTTCTTAAAACCATTAAAAGAACTGGTCTTGGCAAAAATCTTTTTCATGAAATGCGTTATGATTTAAACGAAAATATCATTGCCGATTTCGTTTTAAATCAAGAACCTTTCAACAAAGCACAAATTTTAGTTGCCCAAGATAATTTTGGTTGCGGGTCAAGTCGTGAGCATGCTCCATGGGCTCTTCTAGACTTTGGAATTAGAGTGGTAATTGCTCCTTCATTCGCTGATATTTTCTTTAATAATTGTTTCAAAAATGGCATTTTGCCAATCACTTTACCACACAATGAGGTTGATGAAATTTTAAAATATTCTCAAGACAAAAATAATATTGCTGAGGTAGATTTACCAAATCAAACCATCTTAGCCAATAATAAAATTTATAAATTTAATATCGATGCTTTCAAAAAACATTGTTTAATTGAAGGGCTTGACGATATTGGTTTAACTCTTCAAAAAAATGATAAAATCGCTTCCTTTGAAGAAAATAACCGCAAAATTACACCGTGGCTTTATACGAATTAATAACATAAAAAATTTTTTAACATGACAATTTTATCAGGAAAAAAAGGTTTAATTATGGGTGTCGCCAATAATAGATCAATTGCTTGGGGCATCGCTGAAGAAGCCAAAAAATATGGTGCTGAATTAGCATTCACCTTCCAAGGAGAAGCCTTACAAAAAAGAGTTGAGCCACTTGCTCAATCTGTTGGCTCGGACATAGTTTTACCTTGCGATGTTAACGATCCAGACTCAATCAAAAAAGTCTTTGAAGTTTTGGAAAAAAAATGGGGCAAATTAGATTTTCTAGTTCATGCCATTGCCTATTCCGACAAGGAAGAGCTTCGTGGAAAATATTTACACACTTCGCCACAAAACTTCGTCAACACCATGAATATTTCGGCATTTTCTTTGGTTGCAGTTGCCAAAGAAGCTGAAAAACTAATGATTAATGCTGGAGGTGGAAGTATTATCACCCTTAGCTATTATGGCGCTGAAAAAGTTATGCCACATTATAATGTGATGGGCGTTGCCAAAGCTGCACTTGAAGCTAGTGTTCGTTATTTAGCAATGGATATGGGCAAAGACAATATCAGAGTCAATGCAATTTCAGCAGGTCCAGTCAAAACCCTAGCCGCCAGTGGAATTGGCGATTTTAGATTAATTTTCAAATGGAACGAATATAATGCTCCACTGCGTCGCAATGTGTCTTTACAAGATGTAGGTGGTGCTGGTGTCTTCTTGTTATCTGATCTTGGCAATGGTGTTACTGGCGAAACTCTTCATGTTGATGCTGGCTATCATGTGGTTGGTATGAAAGCCCCAGATGCACCAGATATTGCTATCGTTAAAGACGGCGAATAAATTATTATTTTTAATAATTCACCAAATTAAATAACTATTTAAATGTTTATCAATCATTCGCCTTTTTTAATCATTATCTCTTCACCTTCGGGAGCTGGAAAATCAACAATCTGCAAAATGATTGTGCAAAATGACCCACTAATCCAACTCTCAATTTCGGCCACAACTCGAGCTAAAAGGCCAAATGAAATTGATGGGCAACATTATTATTTCGTTTCGCAAGAAAATTTTTTAGCAATGAAAAATCAGGATGAATTTTTAGAAGATGCTGAGGTTTTCGAAAATTTCTACGGAACGCCAATATCACCCGTCAAAGAGGCCTTAAATAAAGGACATTGTGTTTTATTTGATATCGACTGGCAGGGTGCCAGACAAATTCGTGAAAAATTTTCTAAAAACGAAATTGTTTCCATTTTTATATTACCACCTTCACTTCAAGAACTCGAAAGAAGACTTCGGGCTCGCGCTCAAGATCCAGAAGATATTGTTCAAAGCAGAATGAAAAAAGCCTTAAGCGAAATTAGCCATTATCATGAATATGATTATTTGATTATCAATGACGATTTGAACAATTCTTATCAAAAAATTCGCTCCATTATAGAGGCTAAAAGAGTTGAAAGACAGCAACCACAATCAATAGAAAAATTTATTAATCAATTTCAATAATATGCACGAATTCCTAAAAGAAATGATCAGCGTTGTGGTTACAATCACTGAACAGCTTGGCTATTTGGGCATTTTTATTGGCA
>JBMSPZ010000121.1:0-4603 GCA_049423025.1 Rickettsiales bacterium | reverse complement strand
TGGTAAACCACATTCATTCTACCACTATCTTTGTTAATAAAAACTAAGGTCGGCAAATTTGCTAAATCCATTTTCATAATTGCTTCATCCAAAGAAAGAGTTTCAACTTCCGTAGTTTTTTCGGCAATTACATTATAGTTATGATTAGAGTTAGAAGAGTTAACATCATTCTCCATTTCGCTTAAAATATCGAATGGCATTGGTGGAATTACATATTTTTTGGCATCTAATTTTTTATAATCAATTTCCATATCTTTAATGCCATGATTTTTGGCGCGATAATTTTTGATTTTGTCATGATATCTTCTAAGTTGATTTTCGGCTTTTTTTGAAGCTTCGTTAAAGGCACCATAAGCATCTCCCGCTTCTCCGTCAGATTTAACAAAAAGCCCTCTTTTTATACCTTCATTTACAATTAAAATCACTTTAACGAAATGCCCATCTTTTTTGAAATGAGCTTCTGCGCTAATAGCTTTTTCAAAAAATTTGGTTACCATTTTATCGAGATGATCTTGAACATAAATGGTGAGAGCATCACCAATTTCCATATTCGAACCTAATACTTTAAATTGCATAATTAATTGGTTATTTGATTAATAACATATTGTAAAATTCCACCGCATTTGAAATATTCAACTTCGGTGATGGTGTCAAGACCGCAGATAACATCAACTTCAATTTTTGAGTTGTTTTTTCTGTGAATAACTAATTTTAAATCTTGTTTAGGTTGTATTTTATCATTAATTCCTAAGATATCAACAACTTCTTCGCCAGTAATTTCTAGAGTTTTACGATTCACATTGTTTTTAAATATCAAGGGAAGAACGCCCATACCAACCAGATTGGAGCGGTGAATTCTCTCAAAACTTTCGGCGATTACAGCTTTTATTCCAAGTAAATTTGTTCCTTTGGCGGCCCAATCACGAGATGATCCGGTACCATATTCCTTGCCAGCAAATATAATCAGAGGATTATTTGGTTGATAAGACATTGAGGCATCATAAATTGATACAATTTCATTGTTAGAATTTTTGGTGAAGCCTCCTTCTTTAACACCACCCAGCATTTCATTTTTTATACGAACATTGGCGAAAGTTCCGCGCATCATAACTTCATGATTGCCTCTTCTAGCTCCATAAGAGTTAAAATCCTTTTTTTCTACACCTTTTTGATTTAGGTATAATGCCGCAGGTGAGGTTGCAGAAATATTGCCAGCAGGAGAGATGTGATCGGTAGTAATAGAATCACCAAAAATTGCTAAAATTTTTGAATTTCTTATTTCCGAAATCTTATTTTGATTAATTTTATCAAAATAATTTGGTAGACGAATATAGGTGCTATCTGGGTTCCAACTATATGTATCAGATTTTTCAACCTTAATTTCTTGCCATTTTTTATCTCCCAAAAATAAATTTGCATATCTTTGAATGAATAAATCTCTATTTATAAATTGATTGGTAATTTTTTCAATTTCCGCCGATGATGGCCAAATATCTTTTAAATAAATTTTTTGATTATTATTGCCAATTCCAATAGCATCAGTTTCGATATTTATTTTAACCGTTCCAGCAATAGCATAGGCTACAACCAATAAAGGTGAAGCCAAATAATTGGCTTTGACTAATGGATGAATTCGACCTTCAAAATTTCGATTTCCAGACAAGACCGAGGCCACAACCAAATTATTGTTTTTAACCGCTTCTTCAATTTTATTGTCTAAAGGACCAGAATTGCCGATGCAGGTAGTGCAACCAAAACCAACAACATTGAATCCGAGTTGATCAAGATAATTTTGCAATCCCGAACTCTCTAAATATTTTGCTACAACTTGCGACCCCGGAGCCAGCGAAGTTTTTACTTTTGGATTGACCTTCAATCCGAGCTCTACCGCTTTTTTAGCTAATAATCCTGCTCCAATCAATACTGATGGGTTCGAAGTATTTGTGCAAGAAGTGATTGCGGAAATAACAATATCGCCATCGCAAAGCGTGCTATTTAAATTTGGTATTTCAACTTTTTTATCTTCTTCTAATTTTAAATCCTTTTTTAAATTCTTATAAGATTCGCTAACTTTGCTAAGCTCAACACGGTCTTGCGGACGCTTTGGACCAGCAAGGGAAGGGGAGATTTGTGATAAATTAAGAGTGATTACTTCGCTAAAATCGGATTCATGATTATAATCTTCTAGATAAACTCCTTGAGCAATGGCGTAATGTTTGACTAAATCAATATTCTCGGTGGTGCGACCAGTTAAATATAGATATTCCAGAGTTATTTTATCGATTGGAAAAATGCCACAAGTTGCACCATATTCAGGAGCCATATTGGCGATGGTGGCGCGATTGGCAAGCGATAAATTGGCAAGACCACTGCCAAAAAATTCAACAAATTTTCCAACTACTCCTTTTTTTCTAAGAATTTGAGTGATGGTTAAAACTAGGTCAGTAGCGGTTATCCCTTCATTTAAATTACCTTCTAATTTGAAACCGATAACTTCTGGGATTAACATTGATGATGGTTGTCCAAGCATTGATGCCTCAGCCTCAATACCGCCAACGCCCCATCCAAGTACGCCAAGTCCGTTAATCATGGTAGTATGGCTGTCGGTTCCAACAACAGTATCAAAATAAGCAAGATTTTCGCCAGCTGAATTTTTTGAACAAACTACCGAAGCTAAGTTTTCGAGATTAACTTGATGACAAATTCCAGTTCCAGGTGGCACTACGCGAAAATTATCGAATGAGATTTGTGCCCATTTTAAAAATTCATAGCGTTCAAAATTCCTTTGATATTCTAAATCGGTATTTTTTGCTAATGAATTTTTGTCACCAAAATAATCGACCTGAACCGAATGATCAATAACTAGATCTACGGGCACTAACGGATTGATTTTTTTTGGATCTTTTTGCATTTTTTTAACCGCATCACGCATTGTCGCCAAATCAACAACTGCTGGAACGCCTGTAAAATCTTGCATCAAAACTCTTGCAGGGGTGAAGTCGATTTCAATGCGATTTTCAGGGTCTTTGACTGATTTTACAATTGCAGTAAAGCTTTTTTTGATAACCGATTCGTCGCTGGAATTTCGAACTATATTTTCAAGAAGAATTTTTAAACTAAATGGAATTTTTTTTAGATCAAGATTTAATTCTTTGGCGATATTGATGATTGAAAAATATGAATAATTTTTTTGATTAACCGATAAATTATCTTTTTTATTTAACATTTTTTTAAAAAATTAATTTGATGAAGTACTGAAAATTTTCCAATTTGGATCCGATGAAGTAATGTCTTTTTTGAAGGTCCAAATATCGATAACTTCGTGAATTTCATCTTTTTTGCCATTGATAATATTTTGATCTTTATCGGTAATATAATTTATTTGACTTGAAAAAATTTTAACCACAATTGAGGCTTGTTTATCAAGAAGAATTGCCGAGATAATTTCGGCTTTGTTAATGGAAATTAAATTAGTTACTAGCGTTTGATTTTGTGATTTGCGCTGATTTATTGCGGTTTCAAAGCCTTGATAAATTTTTTCTGAAAGTAAGATTTTTAAAGTTTCTAAATCGCTTTTACAAAATGCATTAATTACCATTTCAAAAGCCATTTTGGCGCCATTAATAAAAAATTCATAATTGATGTTACAGCTGTTAAAAATTTTTTGTAAATTTTCTTTGGTATCAGAATTTATTTCATCAAATTCTTTTTGAGAAGTTGATTTTGAGCCAATTATTTTTTCATTTTGTGCGGTTGGGTTATTGCTAGATTTTTGGGCTCTTTCAAGGATTTCTTCAATTTGTTTTTTTCTTTCTAAAAGTTTTTTATGAATCTCGCGTTTTTCATCTTCATCAATGGTTCCTAGACTTTTGTTTAAGCGGTAAAAAATTACAGCGGTGATGATAGCTAAAATAATTATATCCATTTGATTTTGTTTTAATTTGCATGGGGCAGACGACGGGAATCGAACCCGCGACCCTCAGAACCACAACCTGATGCTCTAACCAACTGAGCTACGTCTGCCATTTAATGGTTTTTATTCTAAATTCTTTAAATTATTATTCAATTATTTATTTTTTATCTTTATTTGGATTAAGCTAATTTTAAAAAATTTGTTTATAATTAGGTTTAAGGACACAAGTTACAATTTAATTTTAAAAATCATCAAGTTCCTTTCTTTAAAATTGATTTACAGAGTTGGATTATTCTGGTTTTGGAGTTTTATCGTCTTTCACGGAATCTACTGCCCTTTTGGATTCTCTTGCCAGTCTTTCAATTTCTTCAAGTGCTCTTTGATCCGGATCTATATTTTCTCCATCCATTCTTCTACGAGGTGGTGGTGGAGGTGGTGGTAATTCTTCTGGATCTTGAACAGGACGACGAGGAGGTGGTGGAGGTGGAATTTCGTCTGAATCTGGGTTTTGATTATCTCTAATTTTAACAGGTGGCTCTGGAATTTTTCTAGATGGGGGAGGTGCATCAAGATTAGGTTTTTGTCCTTCGCCAGCAGATGAACTATCTTTATCCACTATTTTATCTAAATTTTGTTTTGGATTATATTTTTCAAAATGGTATACGTCATTTATTTTATATACTGGGAATT
>JBMSPZ010000120.1:0-4615 GCA_049423025.1 Rickettsiales bacterium | reverse complement strand
AGAGTTGGTTGTAATGATGGGTCAAATAAAATTAAAGCTTTGCTTATACCATGAGATAAAGCACCAGCTTGTCCACTTTTTCCACCGCCAACGATTGTGGCGACGATGTCGAATTTATTTTCATTTTTAGTATTTCCAAGAGGAGCTTTGGCAATGTTAACCAAGATTTCTCTTCCAAAATAATTTTTTACTTCTCTTTTATTAACAGTGATTTTGCCATTGCCTTTTTTTATCCAAACTTTGGCTATAGCGTTTTTTCTTTTGCCTGTGGCATATGATCTTCCAAGAGAATCTTGGACTTTTTCGTAGGTTTTAAAGTTTGAATCTTGCTGATTAACTTCTAAAATTTTTTCTTTTACTGAACTCATATAAAATTAGTTTGTTTTTTTATTTTTACGATTTAAAGAACCAACATCAAGAAGCTCAGGTTGTTGCGCCTGATGACGATGCTCACTTCCTTTATAAATATGTAATTTTACCATTAAATCTCTTTGTAATGGACCGCGAGAAATCATTCTAGAAACAGCATATTCAAGGATACGCTCTGGATGTTTTCCTTCAAGAATTTCACGAGCAGTGCGATCTTTGATGCCACCAGGAAAACCAGTGTGCCAGTAATAAAGTTTTTCGGCATATTTTTTGCCAGTAAATTTAATTTTGTCAGCGTTAATAACGATAACATTGTCACCACAATCAATATTTGGGGTGAAGGTTGTTTTGTGTTTGCCACGAAGTAAATTTGCAATAATAGTTGATAATCTACCAACAACTAAATCTTCGGCGTCAATTAGCCACCATTTTTTTACGATATCTTTCGGCTTAGCAACATATGTTTTGTTCATAAATCTAAAACAATTTTATTATCAATTAATGAGTTTAATTTAGGTGCAAATTAACATCTAAAGTCAACAAAAATCCTATGAAATTTAACGAAATACTAAATAAAAATTAAAATATTTTTTTTAAATTTTCATAAGGGGCATATATTTAACCATTTAAAATAATTTTTGTCAAATAAATTTTTTAAAATAATTAAAATTTAAATTATTTGTGGTAATTTTTTTGATAAAAATAAATTGTCTTTAAATAGTCGAAAAATTTTTTGAAGAAAATCAAGCTTGAATAATCACATTCTATCGGTCAAGTCAACTACACGAATTAACTCTTTTAAATCCACATGACCCTCAACAACTTTTTCTAAACCATCTTCAACCATTGGTACAAAATTATTTTCCATTATATATTTAAACATTTCTTTACGAGTTTTGCCTTGAACTACCATCTCGTCAAGTTCGCGATCAAAAGGTAAAATTTCAGCTACCGCCATTCGCCCTTTATATCCAGTTCCTTGACATTTAGGACAACCTACTGCTTTGTATAATTTAGTAACAGCATTGTATTTTTTTCCTAATAATTTTTTTTCATCATCATTGATTTGATATTCAACTTTACAATGAACACATAATTTTCTGGCAAGTCTTTGAGCAATAATTCCAATTAGCGAGCCTGACATCAGATAATTTGGAACACCAATATTCATTAATCTTGGTATGGCACTTAGAGCATCGTTAGTGTGTAATGAGCTATATACTTGGTGTCCTGTCATCGCTGCTTGAATTGCAGTAATTGCTGTTTCTTTATCACGAATCTCACCCACCAATATCACATCTGGATCTTGACGCAAAATCGCTTTGATACCCGTCGCAAAATCCATACCAATATCATTTTTAATATTTGACTGACGAATCAATGGAATATGATATTCCACCGGATCTTCTAAAGTCATGATATTTTTATCGATGGAGTTAATATAGTTTAAAACCGTATAAAGTGTTGTGGTTTTACCAGATCCCGTTGGACCAGTCAAAATAACTACCCCTTCCGGTCTTTTTACCATTTTCTTCAAAATTTCTATACAATGATTTGAAAATCCAAGCTTATCAAGACTCATCACCGATTGCTTTTCGTCCAAAATACGCATTACGATGTTTTCGCCATTAATGGTTGGCTGAGTCGAGACACGAAAATCGATTTTTCTGCCAACAATTTCCGATTCAATGCGTCCATCTTGTGGCTTTCTAGTTTCTGCGATATTCATTCCTGACATAATTTTTATACGCACAACAATCGCTGACCAATATTCTTTGTGAACACTTCTAATTTGTACCATCTTGCCGTCAATTCTGTAGCGAATACGCAAGAAATAATCCTCTGGTTCGAAGTGTAAATCCGAAGCTCCGTGGTGAACGGCATCATTTAAAATCGCATCTACCAATCGCACCATCGGACTTTTGTAGTCACCCCTTAACTGCGATTCATCATTAATTTTACTGGCACCACCGCTTTCAATTTCTTTCAAGATACCCTCGATTGACATCTCATAATCATAATACTGATCGATGGCTTGCATTATTTCAGTTTCGGCTACGAAGACTGGGTCAATGCGATAATTTGGCGGAAAAAATCTACGCATTTGGTCAATGGCGATGATATCAAACACATCGACCATAGCTACAATTATGGTTTCAGCTTCGCTGGAAACAGGCATTAATTTATTGTGAACCGCAAAATCTTTTGGAATTTTTTTCACTAATTTTGGGTCAACTATTGTTGATTTTAAATCAAATTTTTTGATACCAGCCGATTCGTTCAAAATCTCACCCAAAGCACCTTCGGATACAAAACCAAAATCAACCAAAATTACACCTAAACTTTTAGAATTACCAAGTTTTTCACGCTCTTTGATGGCAACATTTAATTGATCTTCAGAGATAACTTTTTTTTCTAATAACTTACTGCCAATATCTCCACTGGCATTTTGATTTATTTGATTTGAATTTGGCGCCTGATTTGGATTTGGTGTTTGATTTGGTTGCATATAAAATTCAATTATAAGAAATTTTTCAATTACTAATAATTTGCTATTAATTAATCGCAATGTCAACAAATTAAAAATTTTTGTATCAATTATTTTATTTTTAAGTAATTTTATTACATTACAAAATTTAATTTAACTTAAAATTTATGACAGTAAGAGTAAGATTTGCACCTTCCCCAACTGGAGATTTACATATAGGAGGCGCTAGAACCGCACTTTTTAACTATTTATTTGCTAAACATAATTCAGGTAAATTTTTATTAAGAATTGAAGATACTGATTTTGAGAGATCAACCACTCAAGCAGTTAATGCCATATTTGAAGGGCTAAATTGGCTAGGAATTATCGCCGATGAAAATGTTATTTATCAATCAAAAAATCAACAAAGACATCAAGAAATTGCCCATAAACTTCTTGAAAATGACAAGGCTTATTTGTGTTATACTTCGGCTCAAGAATTAGAAGAAATGAGAATTCAGGCTCAAAATAAAGGTGAGATTTTTCGCTTTCAAAGCCCTTGGCGCCACAAAATCATGTCGCAACAAAGTTCAATTAAACCCGTCATCCGCCTGAAATCGCCACAAGATGGATATACTAAAATTAATGATTTAGTTCAAGGTGAAATTTCGGTCGCAAATTGCGAAATCGATGATTTAGTGATGCTTCGTAGCGACGGCACGCCCACTTATATGTTAGCTGTGGTTGTTGATGATCACGATATGCAAATTTCACACATTATTCGAGGCGACGACCATCTAACCAATGCTTTTCGTCAAAAAATTATTTATGAATCAATGCAGTGGCAAGTTCCAGAATTTGCCCATATTCCCCTAATTCATGGTGCCGATGGCAGTAAAATGTCGAAGCGACATGGCGCAACATCAGTCATTGAATATAAAAATTTAGGTTATTTACCGCAATCACTTCGAAATTATCTTTTGCGTTTAGGTTGGTCAAATGGTGATGACGAAATTATTTCCGATGAAATGGCAATAAAATTATTTAACTTAAAAAATATTGGTAAATCACCTTCAAGATTTGATTTTGCTAAATTAAATCATATCAATAAATTTTATTTAAAAAACTCCAATAACGAAACATTGCTTGAATTAATTACCTCAAGCAATTCAGGATTTGATGATTTAAAAATTAATCCACAAAAATATTTAAAAGTTATAAATTTTTCTAAGGAAAAGGTAGAAAATATTAATGATTTATGCGGAATTTGCCAAGTTTTTTGCGAGAATTTTCGTCATGATATTTCCCAGAATGATTTACAAATCCTTAATCAAAAAATCAATATAATCAATGATTTAAAAAATATTTTCTTAGAAATTGATTTATGGAATCATGATAATATTAAAATTAAAATTGACGAATATTGCCAAAAAAATAATCTTAAAATAAAAGATTTTGGCCCAGTTTTAAGAATTGTCCTAACCTTTTCTTCGGCTTCGGCTGGAGGAATTTTCGATGTTATCGAAATTTTAGGAAAAAATGAAGTTTTAAATAGAATAAATCTTGTAGTTTAAAATTTATTAATTAAAAATTAAAAAAATTACCAATCAAAAATTAACTTTTTTATGAAAAAATATTTTGCCATTTTGCCTTTAGTTTTATTTTTAGTTAAACCAGCTTTTGGTGGCATATTGAGCCCATTTGCCGATACATTTCTTACAGTAGAGCTTGGCAAAGCCGTTCTTTCTAGAGATTCAGTCAAATCTGATTTCAGCAACA
>JBMSPZ010000119.1:0-4725 GCA_049423025.1 Rickettsiales bacterium | reverse complement strand
AGATGAAACCGCTGAAATTATCCAAACAACAGAGCCAAAATATGAAATTAAAGTTGAAGATGCAATTTCTGAAATCAAAATTGTTGAAAACGAACAACCAAAAATCAATGATTTTGTTGATTTATCGACTCACGAAGATGAAGAAAAAGAAGAAGATTTTAAAATTCAAAATTACGAAAATGAACTTATCAAAAATTCGATGAAAGCAATCAAGGAGGAACTAACTTCTTTAAAATTAAATACTGAAATTCATCATGATGATTCTTCAAATTTTGCCGTTAAAATTGACTCATTAGATAATATTGAGGAAGATTTTAATGATAATTCTAAGCTTGAAAAAATTAGCCATAATTTAATTAACGAAGAAACTATTTATCAATCTACCAACTCTATTAAAAAATTGATGGAGGCAAAAAATATTGTCAAAAAAGTTAATGATTCATTTGCCAATGATGAATTACTAAATAAAATCGCCATGAATCTTATGGAACCAAAGCTTGAAAAATGGCTTAACGATAACCTTCCAAATTTAGTTGAAGAAATTGTTCGCAAGGAAATAGAAAAAATTATACCGAAGTAATATTGTAAAAGATTTAGAGTTTCAATTTTAAATTGAATTTATTAAATAATTTAACGCAAAATTAGAAGTTTTTAGCCATAAATTATGATTTGAAACTTCTGATTTATTATTGAAATGTCGATTAAAAACTATCGCTAAATTTTGCATTTCTTCATCAAAATTTTCATCAAAATTTTCTACCTTATAGCCAAAATTAGCTAATTTTTGTTTGATTTCTAAGATTTTTGGACTCTTGTCGCCAATTTCAAAAAATAATTCATTAAATTCTTCATCGCTTTCAAATTCTGGATATAAACCTATGTCATTAATCGCAAAAAATTCCCAATCAAATAAATTTGAAGGATCCTGCTTGCGATTTAAAAAATTATTTTGCGAATCAAAGGCAATATCGCTATGACCTAAAATGTGACGATTAAGAATTTGATATTTATTTTTTAAATAATTTGCAAGTTTTAAACCAGATTGAAGTTGATTCAAAGAAAAATTATTTTCAAAAGGATTTTTATTTAAAAATTCAATACCAATTGATGAGGCATTTAATCCGTTAATACCATTCCAATAACTAACCCCAGCATGAAAAGCAATATCATTTTCGTCGACTAATTGCATAATTTCACCATCTTCGGCAATTACAAAATGTGCGCTTACACCATGATACTCAAGGGCGAAAATGGCTTCATTTAAATTATTACATTGCAGATGATGAAAGATTAGAAAATCAATTTGGCGATTGCCATTAAATTTTTTAAAACAATCATTTTTGATATTAACCGCTGAAATTTCGAAAGAATTCATAAACAAAATTTTGACAATAAAAAATAATAATTGTAAGTTAGAAGAAATCTTAATTTAAACAAATTAATTTATGACAAATAAAAAACAATCAAATAATCAAGTTTCATCTAATAAAGATAACTCAAATTCAAAAAACAACCGCCCACAAAAAGAAATCGAGGCATTAAATTTTCATATGCAAGGTCAGCCAGGAAAGGTTGCAATGCATGCCACCAAGCCATTAAATACTCAAAGAGAATTGGCTCTTGCTTATTCCCCAGGTGTTGCCGTTCCATGTTTGGAAATCGCTAAAAATCCAGAAACTGCCTATGATTATACCTCAAAAGGCAATTATGTTGCGGTAATATCCAATGGAACTGCGGTGCTTGGACTTGGCAATTTAGGAGCATTAGCTGGAAAACCAGTTATGGAAGGAAAATCAGTTTTATTTAAAAGATTCGCTGATATTGATTCGGTTGATATTGAAGTGGCAACCGAAAATGTTGATGAATTTATTAATTGTGTAAGATTTTTATCACCAACTTGGGGTGGCATTAACTTAGAAGATATTAAGGCTCCTGAATGTTTCATTATCGAAAGCAAACTTCGTGAAATTATGGATGTTCCAGTTTTTCATGACGATCAACACGGCACTGCAATTATTTCGGCCGCTGGAATTTTAAATGTTTTGCATTTATCGGGCAAAAAATTTAAAGATATTAAAGTGGTAGTAAATGGGGCAGGTGCTGCTGGTATTGCTTGTTTAGAATTGCTTAAGGCGATGGGTTTACCGCATAATAATGCCATTTTATGCGATACTAAAGGAGTAATTTATAAAGGCAGAACTGACGGCATGAATCAATGGAAATCGGCTCATGCGGTCGATACCAAAGCCAGAAGCCTTGCCGAAGCAATGAAAGGTGCGGATGTGTTTTTAGGATTATCAGTAAAAGGAGCGGTCACTAAAGATATGGTTAAATCAATGGCAAAAAATCCAGTAATTTTTGCCATGGCCAATCCTGATCCTGAAATTTTACCCGAAGAAGTCAAATCTGTTCGTGATGATGCTATTGTAGCAACAGGCAGAAGTGATTATGAAAATCAGGTAAATAATGTTATGGGTTTTCCATATATATTCCGTGGAGCGCTTGATGTTCGAGCTTCAACTATTAATGAAGAAATGAAAATTGCCGCAGTAAAAGCTTTGGCTGAACTTGCTCGCTTACCAGTTCCAGATGAGGTAATTAAAGCTTATGGCGGTCGCGAAATGAAATTTGGACCAAATTATATCATTCCAACTCCATTTGATTCTCGATTAATTTATACCATTCCAGTCGCTGTAGCCAAGGCTGCGGTCGAATCTGGTGTTGCCAAAAAACCAATCAAAGATTGGGAGCTTTATGCTAAACAACTTCAAGCCAGAAGAGACCCATCGGCTAACAGTCTGAGTTTAATTTTTGAAAAATTAAAAAGATCTCCAAAAAATGTAATTTTTGCTGAAGGAGAACAGCCAGAAATTATTAAGGTAGCTTCTTTATGGCGCGACAATAAATATGGCAAACCAATTTTGATTGGCAAAAAAGACCGTATTTTACAAAAAATGTCAGAATTAAATATCGATGAAAAAGGCATCGAAATCTTTAATTCCGCTTTATCTGAAGATAATAACAAATATATCGATCATCTTTACGAAAAATTACAAAGAAAAGGTGTTTTATATTCTGATTGTTCAAGAATGATTAAAACTGATCGCAATATTTTTGCAGGTTCAATGCTAGCCTGCGGTTATGGCGATTTATTGGTTACAGGTCTTACCAGAGGCTATAGCAAATCATTAAAAGATGTTTGGCAAGTTATTAAAAATAAAAAAGACCATATCGTGTTAGGTATCTCGATGATTATCTCCAAAGGTCGCACAATTTTTATAGCTGACACCGCTTGCTCAGAGCTTTCATCATCAGAACATTTGGTTAATATTGCCATTCAAACTGCAAAAAAAGTCCGCAAAATGGGTTATGAGCCAAGAGTTGCCTTTTTATCATTTTCTAACTTTGGAAGCGCTTTAAAAAACGAATCTAGTAGAATTAAAAAGGCGGTTGAACTTCTTGATGAAATGAAAAAAGTTGATTTTGAATATGATGGAGAAATGACCGCTGATGTGGCTTTAAATCCAGATAAAATGGCAAAATATCCATTTTGCAAATTATCAGGACCTGCAAATATTTTAATTTGCCCAGGGCTTCATTCGGCAAGCATTGCTACTAAGCTTTTAGAAGAAGTTGGAAATTGTACCGTAATTGGTCCAATTCTTGATGGCTTTGAAAAGCCAGTGCAAATTGTAACTATGCGTTCGTCAATTAATGATATTTTAAATATGACTGCAATTGGTGCAGTTGATTAACCTAATCTAATAATATGGCTATCGAAGTCCAATCATCAGGTAATTATACACCAGAATATATTGCATCATTAAACATCAATAATAATGATGCACAAAACTTCAAAACTAATTCAGTTTATGGCATTAATTATGAAGGTGATCATAATGGAATGTCAGTATTCTCAGCAAAATTAATAGAAGGCGATGTAATGGGAAATATTGGAATTGGCTCTGGCTCCGGTATTTCTCTTGGAATTGAAGGTGGAATTGATTCAATTAAATCTGAACTTTTAGGCGAGGGCGCTTTTCAAAAAAATCTGTTGGCAGTTTTTGATGGTAGCGTTTTAAATATTTTTGGCTTACCAAAAAACGAATGTTTTGCTATTAAATCTCTTGGAGTTTTAACTTCATTGAACAATATTTCGGCATTAAAGCAAATCAATTTAGACATCAAAGGCAAAACCTCGGTTATCGCTCAGGGCGAACAACAACATTAACAGTAAATATAATTAATCATGACAGAAAACACCAACTCCAATAAAATTCCAAACCAAGACAAAAATATTGATACAAAGCCAATAAAAATCAATAATTTAACAGCAAAACCTATTGAAAATAAACCAAATTCTCAAGATGAGCAAAAGGATTACACTAAATTTGGCGATTGGTCAATCAACGGGCACGCCATCGATTTTTAAACCTTCCAAAAATTTTTATGTTAAAAAAAATTTTAAAATATTTGGTATTAATTCTAACTTTTGCTTTTATGTCATCTTGTATTTTATTCACCGAATCTGGATATTATAAAGGTCCAAAATCCGATCATTTTGATGGTAAAAGATTTTTCAATCCAGACTTTAATGATCCAATCAAAAAAAATTTCATGTCAAATTATAAAGCAAAAGCTAAATATGAATCCGAAAATGGCAAATCTCAGTGGATAGATAATTATTTGGATGTCAAAAATTTTAAACCTAAGCCTCAAATTCAA
>JBMSPZ010000118.1:0-4763 GCA_049423025.1 Rickettsiales bacterium | reverse complement strand
GCCGAAGGTTTTTCAAAAAATTTAATTGAAAATTTACCAAAATTAGATATAGAATATGCAACTAAAGAAGTAGGAAAACTTACCGAACCAGCGCATAATTTAACCAGTCAAGCAACAGAATCAATTAAGAATGCGGGTGCAGAATTATCAAGAAATGGACAAGAATTGCTTGAAGGAGCAAATCGAGGCACAAATGATGCTTTAGACAAGTTAAAAAGCATATTTTCTCCCACTAAAATTGAAGTTAAAAGCCAATTAAATGAAGATACAAAAATATCAAAAGCACCTTCAACTTCTTCAAGCAAAACTCTTTCAAAAACAGATTCAAATACTGAAAAAACATCAATATCTGATT
Source organism: Rickettsiales bacterium (assembly GCA_049423025.1). Taxonomy (GTDB): domain Bacteria; phylum Pseudomonadota; class Alphaproteobacteria; order Rickettsiales; family UBA1997; genus CAILUF01. The sequence goes on along the minus strand of JBMSPZ010000118.1, from coordinate 4,408 downwards.
CTGATAATTTATCGACCCATAGCAATAGTGATTCAAATATATCCCAAAATTCTTCAATTTTTTCTAAAGCAAAAACTCTATTAGGATTTAGCAAAAAAAGTTCAATTAGATTAGATAGCTCAAGTGATATAAGTGCTCCATTATCAAGAGCACCAAGCAGTGCAGAAAGCGTTGAAAGCTCTAGTTCTAAATCAAGTTTAAGCTCGGCATTTAGCAGGGTCAAATCAGGATTCGGAAAATTAAAATCAAGTTCTTCGTCAATATCTTCATCAAGTTCTTTTTCAAGATCTTCTTCAAGCTCTTCTTCAATATCGTCTTCAAGTTCTTCATCAAGATCTTCATCAAGATCTTCATCAAGTTCTTCAAAAACTGGCAATTTAGAAAATACCGAAAAATCACCATCTTTATTCTCAAGAGGTTATAAAAGATTTAGCGATTTTAAAAATAATATAGATAGTAGTTTTTTATGGGTTAAAAATATTGACAAGGGTGGTAATGTAAATTTTGAAGCACAAATTCCATTGAGGTGTCCAAGTTTAAATTTATCAGGCAAATTAGATAGTTTAAGAAAAAAAATGCAACAGAAATCCAGAAGTTTTTATAGAACTTCAGATGAAGCATACTCAAACTTATCCGAAATTTTATCAAGTTCAGGGTCAAATTCATATTCTTCAAACACCAGCAAATCATCTTGGAACATTAGTTCGAGTTTATCGAGAGCTAGATCTGGCATTGAAAGTTTTGGTAATTTCATTAGCGAAAATTCAGGTTCATCAAGTATGAGCGAAACTATTCGTGAAAATTGGAGGACGATAAAAGAATATATGCCAGAAAAAAGTCATTATAGTGGTAGCGTTTCATATAGTACCAATATAGATATGAGCGAGCTTTCGAGGAAAGGCTCTAATGCACTTAGAAGTGCATCAAATGGAATTTCATCTATGAGAGATAGATTTAGAAGTTCTAGCTGGAGTGCTGGGATAGGATTTAATAGGTAATTTACAATTTTAATCAAAATTATTAAATTCAGATCGATTAAATCCTAAAAATATTACCAAATTTTAGCAAAGCCGAGGAAGTAATTGATGCGATCCGCTTTATTTGAAACACCCTTATTCAATCCAATATCAATTTTTAAATCTGAATTAATTAAATAATTTACTCCAAAATCTAAATAATTTTGCAAAAGTTTTTGATTAGTTTTTAAAGAATAAAATTCAACATATGAGCTAATTTTATTATTAATATTAGCCGATAAATAATATGAATTAATAAATCCAAAATAATTATTATGATTTTTTTTATAATAATTTAATTGCAACATACCACCAAAATCAAAATATTTATTAATATGAAATTGAAAAGGAGCAATCAAACCGCCTCTTAAATTGGAATTTATTAAATTTTTTGGTGACTTATTGATACGGACAAAACCAGTAATTGCAAGCGCTTGCGAACCTTCGTCATTTCCATAAATATTTTTTTTAAAACGCAAAAAACTTTCGCCATATGATAGCTCTTTTTCACCATTATTTGCAAATTTTACGACTGGATTGGCAATAATTTGAGCTTCATAATCATCATTTAATCCATAGCGAAATGTGCTAAAATCAAGAAAACTAGTTCTTTTGGAGTGAGAATTTTTAGTTAAACTCAAAATACTTGATTCAAATAAAAAACGATTTTTATTTATAGTAAAAGGTGAATCTGATTTACTAGGTCTTTCAGTATTTAAAGCACGATTTTTTTTTAAAACTGAAGCATGGGAGATGCTTTGAATTAAAAGAAAAAAAAATGTAAAAACAATAAATTTTACAAAGGTAAATTGTCGTGCTTTTTCCAAGGTTTTTGAACGCTTTTATTTTTTAATAATTGTAAAGCCATGCATAATCTTTTACGAGTGTTTTGCGGTCTGATAACTTCGTCAATGAATCCACGAGATGCAGCCACAAAAGGTGAAGCAAATTTTTCACGATATTCATCAACTTTTTGTTTCTTTAACTCAAGATTTTTGGCTTCTTCACGAAACACAATCTCAACTGCGCCCTCTGGTCCCATAACTGCAATTTCTGCATTTGCCCATGCAAAATTTACATCACCACGCAAATGCTTTGAATTCATAACAATATAGGCTCCACCATAAGCTTTTCTGGTGATTAAAGTAATTTTTGGAACCGTAGCTTCGCCGTAGGCATAAAGTAATTTGGCACCATGTTTAATAATGCCGTTATGCTCTTGATCAGTTCCTGGTAAGAAACCCGGAACATCAACAAAAGTAATAATAGGAATATTAAAGGCATCACAAAAACGAATAAAACGAGCCGATTTCTCGCTAGCTTTAATGTCGAGGCATCCTGCTAATTGCATTGGTTGATTGGCAACAACACCGACAGTTTGACCCTCCATTCTACCAAAGCCAATTATGATATTTTTAGCATAATCGGCTTGAATTTCAAAGAAATCACCTTCATCAAGAATTTTTTCAATCAATTCAAGCATGTTGTAAGGTTGATTTGGGTTTTCTGGAATTAAAGTGTTAAGAGAAACATCAACTCTGTCATAATTGTCATCAACTGGGATTTGTGGTATTTCCGATTTATTTGATAGCGGTAAAAAATTGATTAATCTGCGAGCTTGTAAAAGAGTTTCAATATCGCTTTTAAATGTCAAATGAGCTACTCCACTTTTTGCAGAGTGAACTGAAGCTCCCCCCAAATCTTCTTGAGATACAGTTTCGTGAGTTACAGTTTTAACTACATCTGGACCAGTTACGAACATGTAGGATGAATTTTCAACCATTAGAGTAAAATCGGTTAAAGCAGGAGAATAAACCGCTCCACCTGCGCAAGGTCCCATAATTAGAGAAATTTGCGGAATAACACCACTGGCATCAATATTGCGCTGGAAGATTTCACCATAACCAGCAAGTGAATCAACTCCTTCTTGAATTCTGGCACCGCCTGAATCGTTAATTCCAACGACTGGTGCTCCAACTTGAATGGCACGATCTAAAATATGACATATTTTTTTAGCATGAGCCTCTCCAAGAGAACCGCCCATAACCGTAAAATCTTGGCTATAAACAAAAACCAAACGACCATTAATGGTGCCTTGACCAGTAATTACACCATCTCCAGGATGACGCTTTTCATCCATGCCAAAATCATTGCAACGATGCTCCACAAAAAGACCATATTCCTCGAAAGAATCTGGGTCGAGCAAAACTTCAATTCGCTCTCTTGCGGTTAATTTTCCTTTTGAATGCTGGATATCGATTCTTTTTTGACCACCACCCATTCTCGCTTCTTCTCTTTTTGAAGCTAGTTTTAAAATATTTGATGAACGCATTTTTCTTTAATTTATTTTAGCAATAATTGTTTCTCCACCAATCATAGTTTGACCAAGAAGTGCCTTAATTTCGATTGACTCAGGTAAGTAAATATCTGCACGACTTCCAAATCTAATGATACCATATCTTTGTCCAGCTTGAACTTCTTGACCCTCTTTTAAATCCGATAAAATTCTTCTAGCAACTAAACCGGCTACTTGAACAAAAATTACATCTTGACCTTTTGAGGTTTTGACCACAACGGCATTTCTTTCATTTTCAACACTTGCATCTTCATTATTGGCACTTAAAAATTTTCCAGGGCGATAAATAACTTTGGAAACAACACCAGAAATCGGAACTCTATTGACATGCACATTAAACACATTCAAGAAAACACTAATTTTATTAAATTTTTCTTTACCATAACCAAGCTCATCTGGAGCTTCAACACCGTATTCAACTCTGGTGATAACGCCATCAGCTGGGCTGATTATGGCGTTATCATCAAGAGGAACGACTCTTTCAGGATCTCTGAAAAAAAAGATACACCACAAAGTGAGTACTAAACCAATTATACCGAGGTAATTATTGATTAATGCAAGGATTGCGGTTGCAATTGCAAAAATAAATATAAATTTATACCCTTCTTTATGAATTGGAAAAGTAACCAATTTGACTGCATCTAGAATGTCGCTCATATATTTTAGTTATTGTTTGTAATATCAAACCATAATCTGTCTACTTGTTTAGTAGTTACGGGAATAGTTACCGTATTGATATTTGATAAGATAAAATTAACTGTTTTTTCTTCAAGAATAGCTCCTTGAAGTTGTTGAACAGCTTGTTTGTTAGTATTATACATTTTTAATACCTCATCTTTTTGTTCAGGATAAAGATTGACAATATTTTCAATTTCATTGTCAACATCTTCTTTTGAGACAGAGATATTATTTAAATTTGCAATTTCAGCTAAAATCAAACCACAACGAACCATTCTTTGTGAAAGTTTAAGATTTTTTAATCTACCTTCAACCGAATCGTCATTTTTGACAGGATTTTGCTGACCTGGAATATTTT
>JBMSPZ010000117.1:0-4770 GCA_049423025.1 Rickettsiales bacterium | reverse complement strand
CCCCCTCAAGGCGTCCTATATCAAGATATTTTAAACTCGCATATTGCCTTTAAAGATTTAAATTTTACCGATGATTCTTCTTTAAATGAATATGCGGGAATCCCGGTTGCTATTGTTACGGGGTCGCAAAATAATTTCAAAATAACCACCGAAGAAGATTACGAAAGAGCCAAAATGATGATAACTTTTTTAAATGAGGAATATCGTGAAGAAACCAAAGTTGGCATCGGCTATGATGTGCACGCTTTTGAAGATTTAATAAATCTTGACACAAATTTAATAAGATTGGGTGGAACAGAAATTGAATTTAATAAAAAAATTATTGCTCATTCCGATGGTGATGTGGTAATTCATGCCATAATTGATGCGATTCTCGGGGCTTTGGGTCTTGGCGATATTGGTGAGCATTTTCCACCAAATGACCCTAAATGGAAGGGTTGCGACTCTCGAGAAATGTTAAAAATAATTTATAATTTGGTTCAAAAATATAGCGCCTCAATAATCAATATTGATACTACAATAATTTGTGAACGACCTAAGATTTTAAAATATAAAGATAAAATGAAAGAGGAAATTTCAACTATTTTAGGAATTTCGTCAAAAAAAATTAACATTAAAGCCACAACTACAGAAGGTCTAGGATTTACTGGAAGAGGTGAGGGCATAGCCTGTCAAGCGGTTGCCACCCTAATTTGTCAAAGCAATATAGCAGGAAGATAAAATCAAAATAAACTTATTTGGTTTTTATATATTCCTTAACTGCAAAAAATAAATCAAGAATTGCATCACGAATTTTTGCATCAAAACCAATATTGGTTTTAGCCCATTTTTTGACAAATGGTCGAGCCAAATCCCAAATATTAAGGTTCTCATCAAGCGATACCCCAACTCCTTCAACTAGAAGTAAAGTTTTTTGCAATAACAGAAGTTCGGGCTTAGCTTCCATTTTGTAGTTTTTGGATAAGTCGATTAAAGCAGTTAGCAATTTTGCAATTGAAATATCTTTAACATCAACGCCAACAATCATTTCGCCAATTTTGCGACATGATAAGGATAAATCGATGAGGTTGGTATCTGCGGGAACAAAGCCAGCATCGATATGGATTTTAGCAATTTTATCATAATCACGATGAAGAAAGCCAATCAAAACCTCGGCAACTGCTATACGAGTTTTTTTGTCAATCTTGCCAACGATACCAAAATCTACTACGGCAATATCACCATTATCCTTTAAAAAAAGATTTCCAGGATGCATATCGGCATGAAAAAAGCCATGAACATAAACTTGTTGAAAATATGCAAGAACTAAATTTTGAGCAATAATTTTTTTATCAAAATTAGTTTGTGAAATTTTTTTACTATCGGAAAATGCAATGCCGTCAATCCACTCGGTAATTAAAATTTTACTTGAGGAATATTGCCAAAAGATTTTTGGAACAAAAAATCCTTTTACATTTTGCATATCCTCACGAAGCTTTGATCCGTTTGCTCCTTCATGTAGCAGGTCAAGTTCAAATTTAGCAGTTTGCGTTAATAATTCAGCAATATCAGTGCAAGTTTTAGCCAAAAAACTCGAGAAAAACCAACATAATTTTGCTAATAATTTTAAGGTTACAATATCTCGCATCATCATCTTTTGAATATTTGGTCGTAAAATTTTTACAGCAACAATTTCTCCAGAAATTAACTTGGCTTTGTGGACTTGAGCGATTGAAGCGGAAGCGATGGGTGTTTGATTAAATTCTAAGAAAATTTTGTCAAAATTTTGATGAAATTCTTGATTAATAATCTCTGATAATTTATCAAAAGAAAATGGCTTAACATTATCTTGAAATTTGGCCAGAGTTTCGGCAATTTCTTCGCCAACTAGGTCTTGGCGTACAGATAATAATTGACCTAATTTTAAGAAAGATGGACCTGCAATTTGAAAAAAAAGAAAAATCGCGCGCTTTTTACTAAAAATAAAAATCGGAAGTAAAGCCAACAAGATTAATATTAATCTAATTAGGTTTAAAAAGGGCAAAAGCACTAACTATATTTATTAAATGTTTTAATCAATTCAATTTGATTTAAGGAAGAGGAATTTTTTGTATCGATTTTAATTTTGTTTAAATCAATTTCAATTCCAGCCCATGAAAATAGGCTTTGCAGTAATTTGGAAATAATTTCTAAGACATTATGCGACATTTCTTGAATTCGGCTTACAACTAATTTAAGAGCTTGAGCTTCATTGCTTTTTGGTTCAATTCCTAAAATAGTGATTAGTTCTTCAATTGAAATTATGTTTAAAACTAGCATAACAACAATGATTGAAAAAGCTGTTGAGCTATAAATCATTGCAACTCTAGCGTAGGTGAAGGGTGTGATCATAAAAATGAAATAAAATATAACTAAGCTTTAAACTAATAATATTTTCAAGCTATTTTTAATGATGTTAATGAAATTTTTTTTAGCTTTCAAGTTTTTTTTAAAAATTTTATAAATTACCGCCAGTTAAAATTGCTAAAAATTTTTTATTGTTCAAATCTGGATTTCTTTGTAAGTAAATTTGACATCCAGCTATAGATAGAGCCGATGTTGGTTCAATTTTTTGCTCGAGCAAATCGGATAATTTATGTTGCCAATAATTAATATTCTCTTCAGGAATTTCAATAATTTGATTAAGTTTTTTTAAATAATGAAAACAGCGTTCGGAAATTTTCAAGGTGCGTGCGCCATCAGCTACGGTATTTGGCGACTCATCATAGCCAACAATTTTATTGGCTAGAACTGAGCGAAAAGCGTCATTGCCATTTAGTGGTTCACATCCAATAATTTTAATATTTTTATTAAAACCATCTTTAGCTATAATGCATCCAGAAAGCAATCCACCTCCACCACAAGGTGCAAAAACTGCTTCAACATCATCAACTTCATTAAGGGCTTCAAGGAGACAAGTGCCTTGTCCAGCGATTACGGCATCATTATCCGAAGGGTGAATAAAAAAATATCCTTCATTTTGCTTTTCTTCGGCTAATCGATTGGCATCGGCTCGTCTTTCGCATAAAACTACTTCAGCACCAAGTTTTCTGGTGGCCTCAATTTTAAGTTTGGAAACATTTGTTGCCATATAAATTATGGCAGGTATGTTGAGTTTGCTTGCTACATAGGCAACGGCTTGGGCATGATTTCCAGAGCTTTGAGCAACAATTTTCTTTGGAAGAAAACCAAAATTATCAAGATGAGATAAAACCGCATTAAAAGCCCCTCTTGCTTTAAATGAATTGGTTACTTGTTGATTATCCATTTTGAAAAAAATTTCAGCATTTAATTCGCGATTAATTTCGGCATTTGAGATGATTGGAGTGTTTAAAATATGGCTTCGAATACGATTTTCACTAACTAAAATGTCATTAAAACTTAATTCATTCATGAAAAATATAATTGCTAAATTAAAAAAATTAAAAATGCCCATAGCATTTTAAATTAAAAAATTTAAATTATAAGAAAAAATAAATTAATTCACCAAAATTATGGAAAAAGATAACAGTAATTTAAAAACTTTACCCTACAGCGCATCAGATATTGCCAACTATATGATAGCTTGCTCATTCATAGAAAAGATTCCTTTGAGCCCAATGAAATTGATTAAGTTGGTTTATATAGCCTATGGCTGGGGATTGGTTTTTTTGAATCAGAAATTATTCAATGAAGATATTGAAGCTTGGCAATATGGTCCAGTTATTCCATCAATTTATCATGAATTTAAAAGATTTGGCAAAGAGCCAATCGATGAAATGTCGGTTAGTATGAATGAAATGACAGGAGATTTATCGGTTAATCGAATCAATCTAAAAGAAGGTAATAATATTTCTAAATTGCTAAATTTGGTTTGGACATATTACCGAAATTATTCAGCAGTTGAGCTCAGTGATTTAACTCACCAATTGGGAAGTCCGTGGGATAATGCCGTTAAAACAAATGGTTATCGAAGTGTATTAAATGATGATGATATCAAGGCTTGGGAAAGTAAAGTTATCGAAGATTATATGAATAAAAATTGATAATTCTAAAAAAATGTCCGATATTAATAATAAAAAATTTACCAATATTGAAAATTTTGCTAAAAAATTAATGTCAGATGGATTTGAAATTAATAATTCATATGATTCTCAAACAATCAAAGAAACCGACAAATATCAATCCATTTTGAATAATCAGCAAATCCGCAAAGGAGAACAAGAATATGCAATGAAAAGCGATATTTATCGCTGGGTAAAAAAAATCATCAATTGCTACTTATTTTTTGTTTTTTCTATAATTGCCTTTAAGGCATTTAGTTTAAATTTTGGCTTGACTCCGCCTGAAATTATTGCAATTTTAACTTCAACAACGGCAACTATAATTGGCTTACCTTATTTGATTGTTAGTTCATTATTTTCAAAATCAGAAAATCAAAAAAACGACAAAACTTCGTCGATAATTGAAAGAAAAATCAAAAATGATTAAAATCTCAACTTTTAATGTCAACTCAATAAAAGCAAGGCTTCCAAGATTTTTAGAGTGGGTAAAATTTTCCAATCCAGATGTAATTTGCTTGCAAGAATTAAAGTGTGAAGAGCATAATTTTCCACTCGAAGCAATTATGGATGCTGGCTATAATTGTGCGGTTTTTGGGCAGAAAACTTATAATGGAGTTGCCATCTTATCAAAATATAAAATTGAAGATGTGGTCAAAGGCTTACCAAATTTTCATTTTCAAAACCAATTGGATTTTCAGGCCAGATATAT
>JBMSPZ010000116.1:0-4810 GCA_049423025.1 Rickettsiales bacterium | reverse complement strand
TTTAAAATTAAAAATAACAACATCGGAAGTAAAACCCCGCCAACCGCACAAATCAGGGGCAAAGCTAGTTTTTTTTTCGAAGAAAGTTCGCCTTTTATAACCTCGGATTTTAATTCAAGCCCAACTAAGAAGAAAAAAATCGCCATCAAAGCATCATTAATCCAGTCGCGAAGGGTAAGTTTTTTATCAATTGCTAAAAAACTTATTTTTAAATCAAAATTTTGATTAAAAAAATCGAAATAAAGGCTCGAATTGCTAGAATTAGAAAATAAAATCGCAATGATTGTGGCAAAAATTAAAATAATTCCTACCGCAAATTCTGCCACAAAATATGATTTAAAAAAACTGGTTAATATTTTTTTTGATAAAATTTTTTTCATTTTTAAAAATTAAAATCTTGCCCCAAATAAACTCGACGAACTTCAGGGTTGTTGATAATTTCGTCTTTAGTGCCAGAAAATAAAATATTGCCATCATAAACAATATAGGCTCGATCCACAATTGATAGGGTTTCACGAACATTGTGGTCAGTAATCAATACTCCGATTCCGCGTTGCTTTAAATGCGATACCATTTGCCTAATATCATTTACCGCGATAGGGTCAACCCCAGCAAAGGGCTCGTCAAGTAAGATAAAGGCGGGGTCATTGGCTAAAGCCCTGGCAATTTCGGTTCGCCTTCTTTCGCCACCAGAAAGGGCAAGGGCGTGAGATTTACGAATATGAGAAATTGAAAATTCCTGCAACAAACTCTCGAGTTTTTGCTGTCTTACTTTGGCATTAGATTCTACAATTTCAAGCACCGCCATAATGTTATCTTCAACATTTAAACCCCGAAAAATTGAAGCTTCTTGAGGCAAATAACCTATGCCTAGCTTGGCTCGCTGATGGATTGCCAAATTTGTAATATTATATTCATCAATGGCAATTGAGCCATTATCAGGCTTAACAATGCCAACAATCATATAAAAACTTGTGGTTTTTCCCGCTCCATTTGGACCAAGCAAAGCCACGGCTTCACCTTGTTTAAGATTTATTGAAATATCACGAAGAACTTGTTTATTGCCGTAAGATTTCGATAAATTTTTGGCTGATAAAATTTTACTCATAATTAATCTTTTTTGAAATTTTTAATTTGATCATTAATGTCCGAACCAATAATTACCGTGACTCTATCGTCAATTTTATCTTGACTCAAAGAATTTGGAACAGTTTTTTTATTACCCGAAAAAAACCCTTTTTTAAGATTTAAATCATAGATGAATTCTTCGCCACTGGCAATAGATGTTCCGCTATTAACTATGACATTTTTTTGTAAAATAAAAATATTTTTTTTTGGGTCATAAATCCCAGTTTCTGAGCTAGCTACAAATTCATTATTGAACATTTTAACATTGCTTAAAGCCTTAATTTCTTTGATTTTAGAACTATTATTTAAATCTTTTTTTTCGGTATTATGATAAAGAATTACCATTTTATCTGAAAGCAATGAGATGTCGTCTTTTTCAACAATAACATTATTAATTAAATCAATTTTTTGACTATTTTGCTTAATGTCAAAAATATCGGCTTTTATTTTAATTTGAGATTTATTTTTTTTTGAATTATTATTGGCAAATGAATTTGAAATTTGCAAATTTTGCCAAAGCAATACAATAACAATTACACAAAATAATTTTATGAAAACCTTGCAATTAAAAAAATTTTTTAACATTTTCAAATATATTTTTTTTACTTTTTTATTGGTTTCATCAAATAAAATCCAAATTTGCGATGCCAAAAAAATTACTACCAAAACAGAAAAAATCAATATTGAATTTAATAGTAATATTAAAAATTATAATCAAAAAATTTTAATATTAAATGAATCAAATCAAAAAATTGCCGAATTTTATATTGCTATTGCAGACACGCCAGACAAACAAATTAATGGTCTGATGAATCTTGATTATCTTCCAATGGAATATGGTATGTTGTTTGTTAAAAATTATCCACAAAAAATTCAAATGTGGATGAAAAATACTAAAATCCCCCTTGATATGATTTTTTTAGATCAAGAATATAAGATAAATCACATTCATAAAAATGCCAGCCCATTTTCTTTAGAAACAATTTCTCACAAGGGCGACTCGATCGCGGTTCTTGAATTAAATGGCGGGGTTACCGATAAATTTCAAATTCAAAAAAATCATAAAATAATTTTAGCTAAATAAATGCAAAAAATCATTATTTCACAAAATTTAAAAAAATCAAAAAACCAAGATTGGCAAAATTTTATCCAAAATTTCAATGCTGATAATAATAATATTTCCAGCGTAGTTATGGAAATTATCCAAGCCGTTAAACAAAAAAGAGACCAAGCCGTTATTAGCTATACCAACAAATTTGATGGCACTAAAGCCAAAAAAATTTCTGACCTAATCATTGAAAAAAACGCCATAAAAAATTCTGAAAAATCACTCTCCACAGAGGTTAAGGAAAGCTTAAAATTAGCTCAAAAACGCATTATTTCTTATCACCAAAAGCAACTTCCCAAAGATTTTAATTACCGCGATAAGGATGGAGTTAGACTTGGAAACATTTGGAAACCAATTGAAAAAGTTGGCGTTTATGTTCCAGGTGGCACCGCTTCTTACCCAAGTTCATTTTTAATGTCGGTTTTGCCTGCCAAATGTGCTGGAGTCAAAGAAATTTCAATTTTTGCTCCTTCGCAAAATGGCGCAATTAATCCAGCAATTTTATATTGCGCCAAAATTTGTGAAATCGATAAAATCCATTTAATTGGCGGAGTTCAGGCAATTGCCTCAATGGCTTATGGCACTGAGACAATTTCTAAAGTTGATAAAATCGTTGGTCCTGGAAACAGCTATGTTGCCTTAGCAAAAAAAATGCTTTACGGTGAAGTTGGTATTGATATGATCGCAGGTCCAACCGATATAACAATTATCGCCGATGAAACCGCCAATGCCAAATGGGTAGCCATTGATGCCTTATCCCAACTGGAGCATGGCATTGATTCAAAGGCATTTATTATTACCAATAAAAATAAGGTGGCTGATGAAATTTTAGCAGAAATTCATAAAATTGCTCCAACCTTACCACGCTTCGAAATTATAAAAAAATCATTAAAAAACTCGGCAATCTTTATTATTAAAAATCTTGATGAAGCAAGCATTATAGCCAATTATATCGCCCCAGAGCATTTAGAAATTTGCACCAAAAATTCTCAAGAAATATTGTCACAAATTAACAATGCGGGTGCTATTTTTCTTGGAAATTATTCACCAGAAGCCATCGGTGATTATATGGCGGGCCCTAGCCACACTTTGCCAACATCAAGTACTGCAAAATTTGCCAGCGGATTATCGGTTTATGATTTTTTAAAACGCATATCGTTAATTTCATGCGATCAGAAATCTTTTACAAAAATTAGTAAAGCCACTTCTATTTTAGCTAAATGCGAAGGCTTAAGCGCTCACCAACTTTCAATTGATATTCGCCAATGAAATTTTTACATCCTAAGTTTTTTGGCAATATATTTTTAATTTTAATTTTGAGCATTTTTACATTTTCATGCAAAAAAGTTGAACCCGAAAACAGCCCACAATACCTTTATCACAAAGCTTTTGAAATGTTAAAAGATAAAGATTATATGATGGCAGGCGATGCCTTTGAAAAAATTGATGATGAATTTCCACTATCAAAATGGGCAATTAAAGGGCAAGTGATGGCAATTTATTGCAATTATAAACTCAATGAATATGACAAAATTATTCAAATCGCCGATGATTTCATTCGAGCCGTTCCAAATAGCGAATATAATCCTTATGTTTTATATATGAAATCATTGGCTTTCTATCATAAAATTCCATCTATTGAAAGGGCGCAGGATTTTACCAAAGAAGCTTCATATGCTTTTCGTGAGCTTATCGCCAGATATCCAAATAGCGAATATATAATCGATGCTAAAAGCAAACTTGACTTTGTCGATGAGCATTTGGCGGGATCTAGAATGTCGATTGCACGATATCAAATGTCGGTAGAAAATTACATTGGTGCAATTAAAAATCTAAATTATGTCATTACAAGACAAGCCAATAGCAATCAGGTTCCAGAGGCATATTTTAGATTAGCCGAAATTTATTTTAGGATTGGTTTTAAGGATTTTGCTACTGAATTGGCGCTTACTTTGCAAGAAAAATATCACCGAAATTATTGGAGCAAAGAGGTGCAAAAATATATAAACCCTAATTAGTAATTTTAGATCATGAATTATTTTGAATTAGGTAAAAAAAATATTTGGCTTCCCTACACACCGATGCTAAATCACTTACCTCAGCTTGAAGCAATAAAAACCAAAGGCACCAAAATTTATTTAAAAAATGGACAAAAATTAATTGACGGAATTGCCTCTTGGTGGGCGGTTTGTCATGGCTATAACCATCCCTATGTAATTAAAAAAATTAATGAACAGTTAAAAATAATGCCTCATTTAATGCTGGCAGGATTTGCAAATGAAGCCACTTATAAACTGGCTTATCGCTTAGCTAATTTTTGCGAAATGGACAAGGTATTTTTTTCCGACTCAGGCTCAACAGCCGTAGAAGTTGCCATGAAAATTGCATGGCAATATTACATAAATTCCGGATATAATTCTAAGAAAAAATTTATTTCATTTAAAAATTCATATCATGGCGACACCACAGGGGCAATGTCTTTGGCGGATTTAAATAGCGGAATGCATCAAAAATTTAGCGGTAATTTATTGGAAAATTTTTTGCATGTGGTTCCATTTTATTAAATGTAGCATG
>JBMSPZ010000115.1:0-4871 GCA_049423025.1 Rickettsiales bacterium | reverse complement strand
CTTTGCTATTTACAATTTCAATGAAATTAGCCTGTTTTGGAGCATATTCTCCGCGATCATATCTAATAAAGGGCGTTAAACAGAATATTATTAAAAAAATAAAATTTAATTTATTTTTAATTGAGCGAAATCTTCCAAATATTTTTTGTGGATAAAGTTTCTTTCTTGCGGTAAAATAATTTTCGAGCATTTCAAAATGTTTAAATTTATGTTTGACAAATGTAAATTACTTTAATAAACTTATGACAAGTTTTTATAATTCTATAAAAAATTCTTTAATTTACTAGCTAATTTTATTTATGTTTGCAATCGTTGAAACTGGTGGAAAGCAATATCGCGTAGCCCCTAATGATAAACTAATCGTCGAAAAACTTAATGGCGATGTTGGTTCTAAAATATCTCTTGATAAAGTCTTGTTAGTTAACAAAGATGGTGATGTCAATTTTGGCGCTCCTTTTGTTAGCGGAGCCAAAGTTGAGGCTGAAATTTTGAAATCATTTAAAAATGATAAAGTTATCATCTTTAAAAAAAGAAGAAGACAAAATTCTCGCAGAAAACAAGGGCATCGTCAGCAACAAACTTTATTAAAAATTTTATCAATTAACTCATAATTTAATCACACTATGGCAACGAAGAAAGCGGGTGGAAGCTCGCGAAACGGACGCGACTCCGCGGGCAGAAGGCTCGGCGTCAAGAAATATGGAAGTCAATCTGTAGAAGCTGGTAACATTATTGTGCGTCAAAGAGGTACCAAATGGCATCCTGGCAAAAATGTTGGAATGGGCAAAGACCATACTATTTTTGCAAAAATCGCTGGTATTGTTGAGTTTGTAAAAACCTCAAACAAAAATCGCATTTTCATTAATGTAGTTGCCAACTAAATTTGCAATCACCACAAATTAAACCCAAAAATCCCCCTCTATAATTTGCTCACTGAGTAATTTTTTACACAATAAAACTACCTAAAGAGTAATTTTTACACAATAAAACTACCTAAAATTTTGTTATTGATTTTGAATTTAAACTTCATACCACCACCAAAATTTCTTTGGCAAAACTAGCGGTGTTATCACCCTGCCTCTCGCTCAGGGGGTAAATTTTCCTCTAACAAAACTAGCGGTGTTATCACCCTGCCCAATTGATCAATTTAAAAAAATTTTCCTCTAACAAAATTAGCGGTGTTATCACCCTGCCCATCGCTCAGGGGGTAAAATTTTCTGCAAAGAAAATTTTGGGAGGGGGAATTGACATTTATCAAGGAAAATTTTGATTTTTTAAAATTATATTTTTTTAAAAAGAGTTTTTTGCTTAAGAAAATTACTTCATCAAATTATTTATTTTTAATTATACGATTTCCGACCCCTCCCAAAATTTTTTTACAAAAAAAATTTTACCCTCCCGCGATGGGGAGGGTGATGGCACCGCTTATTTGTTGAGTAATAGCAATCCCACCCTGCTCTTTATTTTTCTTCGATGATAAAATTTTTTTCACGGCGTTTGCGATGACTATTGATAGCAAAGCGATGGGCTTCATCGCGCAGTCTTTGTAAATAAAAAGCCAAAGGAGAATTTTTTTCTAAAACCAAACTCTCCTTTCCTTCTTGATGATAGGTTTCATCGCCAGCATTGCGTTTAATACCTTTTGACATGCAAATTAATGGAATTTTTATTTTCAATTCTGCTAAAATTTCCGTAGCACTACTCAACTGCCCCTTGCCTCCATCGATAATTAATAAATCTGGTAAAATTGTGTTTTTGACACTGGAAAACCGTCGATACAAAACTTGCTTTAACATGGCAGTATCATCTTTGGGAAGATTAGTTTTTTTATCATAAAATTCATTTTTCATATTATATTTGCGGTAACCGCTCTTGATAAATCCATCTGCACCTGCGGTAATTATAGCTCCAACCGCATTTTCTCCAGAAATATGACTATTATCATAAACCTCGATTCGTTGTGGAATTTTTGGTAAATCAAAGACCTTTTTCAATTCCATTAATAATTTTTTATTACTCATATTATGGGAGATTTTTTGCTCCAAAATTTGTATGGCAATATTTTTATTATCGGTCATTAATTGTGATTTCTCTCCTTTTTTTGGTAAAATAATTTCAACTTTTTTACCTTTTAATTCGGTTAAATATTGCTCCATTAAGCTTTTATCATTAATCTCGACATCAATAAATAGAGCACTTGGTGGCTTTTCGCCTAAGTAAAATTGTCCAATAAAATTCATTAAAACTTCATCAATATTCCCCTCTTCATCTAATTCGAAAAAATATGGTTTGGCTCCATAATTTTGACCAAGTCGATAAAAGGAAACATAAAAACAAATACGCTGATTAATAAGCACTGCATTAATCATATCAAAGTCTTGAGCCTTATCAAAATTAATATTTTGCTTGGTTTGAATGCCGTTAAGAGCCTTAATTTTATCTCGATAGATTAAGGCTTTTTCATATTCCATTTTTGCACTAAATTCTTCCATTAATTTTTGGAATTTATTTTGCACCTCTTTAGATTTTCCAGTTAAGACATCAACCGCATTTTTTACATCATTACTATATTCCTCAAAGGAAATATTTTGAACACAAGGCGCCGAGCATTTTTTAATTTGATATTCCAAACATGGTTTTTTTCGCGACTTAAATTCTTGATCAGAGCAATTACGAATTTGAAAATTTTTACGCAAAATATCAATTGTGCGATTGACATCGTATGCCGAAATAAAAGGTCCAAAATACTGCCCTTTATTATTCTTCAAGCCTCGATATTTAGTGATTTGCGGGAATTGATGATTTGTTATTAAAATTTGAGGAAAAGTTTTGTCATCTTTAAGTAAAATATTATAATCAGGTGATAATTTTTTTATTAAATTATGTTCTAAAAGTAAAGCTTCAACCTCTGTTTTAGTAATAACATATTCAATTTTTTTTGCCAAAGTAACCATACGAAGAATTCGCGAAGAAAGCGCGTTTTTATTCATGTAGCTAGAGAGTCTTTTTTGTAAATTTTTAGCCTTGCCTACATATAAAACTCGATCATTAACATCTAGGAATTTATAAATTCCACTATTTTTTGGAACAATTTGAATTTGTGGTTTTAAAATTTCAAAACTCATTTTATGATTAAAGATGGATAAAAAACTATAAAAAATTGATGTTATTTTATTTTAATAGCTATATTATTATTTTAAAATATTATTTAAAAAAATTATCAATCATAAAATCCAAAATACACAACTATGGTTTTAAAGACAGAGCAACTCAATGAAATTAAGCAATTAAGACAGGAAAAGTTCCAAACTTATCGCCCAGTTTCTAATGATCTTGAAGAAATTTTATATCAACCATTTGAGGTTCTTGATCATGGTTTCGTGCGAGTTGTTGATTATATGGGAACTGATGCTTCAGTTGTTCAATCAGCCAGAGTATCTTACGGCAGTGGCACCAAAAAAGTTAGCACCGATAACGCTTTAATTAATTATTTAATGGCTCATCGCCACACTACTCCATTTGAAATGTGCGAAATAAAATTTCACATTAAATTACCAATTTTTGTAGCCAGACAATGGATTCGCCACCGCACCGCTTCGGTCAACGAATATTCTGCACGCTACTCAATTATGGAAGATGAATTTTATATTCCAAAAGCTCAACATTTGGCTTCGCAATCAAAAATTAATCATCAAGGTCGTGATGAAACTCGAGTTTTAAATAGCGAAGAGCAAAAAATGGTATTGAATATTCTAAAAAAAGATAGTGAAAATTCTTATCAAAATTATCTAAAAATGATTAATCAAACCGCCAGCGGAGATGTTCTTGATGAAAGTAAAGATGGACTCGCTCGTGAACTTGCGAGAATGAATTTGCCACTTAACTGCTATACGCAATGGTATTGGAAAATTGATTTACATAATTTATTGCATTTTCTTTATTTGCGCGCCGATTCTCATGCTCAATATGAAATTCGAGTTTATGCCGAAATTATGCTTGATATCGTCAAAAAATGGGTTCCAGCCAGCTATAATGCCTTTGTCAAAAATCAAAAAACTGGCAAAAATATTTCAGGTCCAGCTTTAAATGTTATCAAAAAAATGTTAAATGGACAAAAAGTTTCGCAAGCAGAAAGCGGATTATCAGCTCGTGAATGGGGTGAGTTGGAGAATTTACTTGAAATAAAACTTTAAACAAATATTAAAATTAAACTAAAAAAATTATGTCAATTGGAGTCGGAGAATTATTATTAATTTTGGTTATAGTCTTTGTATTATTTGGAGCTGGAAAATTGCCACAAGTAATGAATGATATAGGTAAAGGAATTAAGGGTTTAAAAAAAGGTCTTAAAGATGAAGAAAAAAACCAAAATTCTGAAAATCAAAACCAAGAAAATACTAACCAAAAAAAAGAATAGCTTTAGAAAGTGCCTACAAATTTGGATAACAAAAACTCAAAAAAATACAATAATAGCCAAATTGCAACACAAGCAATTGAAGATGTGGTTAAAAACTCATCCTCTGATCGCGTTGCCATAAATGATGTGATCAATGCCATGGACGCAGTTGGTTTTGGCTTAATTATGATGATATTTGCTTTTGGCATCATAATTCCAACCCCACCTCCATTTCCAAGCATAATCTCCACTCCGCTTGTAATATTTTCATATCAAATGTTTATTGGCTACAAATCACCCAGATTACCAAAAAAATTTGCGAATTTATCTGTAAAACGCTCAGTTTTAGCAATGATTGTACAAAAATCTTCATTGGTCATTCGCAAAATCGAAAGATTTTTAAAACCTCGCTATTTATTCATGACCACACCAATTGCCGAAAGAATAATCGGATTTTTTATTTTATGCTTTTCTA
>JBMSPZ010000114.1:0-4969 GCA_049423025.1 Rickettsiales bacterium | reverse complement strand
TTTATATGCTTTTCAAGATATAGCCGATGATTTGAAAATCGGCGTAAAATCTTCGGCAATTAAACTTGCTAAAACAAATCCAAAAAAAATCTTATCAAAAATTTCATTAATAATTAATTTGCTCTTTATTATGCTTGGAACAATTGAGGAGTTTAACATAAATTATTATTTGGCTATAATATTATGTCAAATTATTATGCTCTTAAATATATATAAATGCGATTTAAATTCACCGAAAAATTGTTTAAAATTTTTTAAATTTAACTGGGTTTTTGGCTTAATTTATTTATTTGCAATCATAATTGGATAATGAAAATCGGACTTTTTGGTGGTAGTTTTAATCCACCGCATTTTGGTCATTTACAAATTGCTAAAATCGCTATAAAAAAACTACGATTAAATCAATTATGGTGGCTTACAACTTCTAACAATCCTTTAAAAAACCAGCTTAATAACTACAATAATAGATTAATTGAATCTAAAAAATTAATAAAAAACTATCCGCAAATTAAGTTAAAAAATATTAATTATCAATATAGTTATAATTTGGTAAAAAAATTAAAAAATGCCTATCCAAATTATCAATTTATTTGGATTATGGGAGCTGATAATTTAGAAAATTTTCATCGCTGGTATAAATTTAAAGAATTAGCAAAAATGCTTGAGTTTGCTGTGTTTGCTCGCGGAGAACATTTTCTAAAATCACCAAATTATAAAATTTGCAAAATAATGAAAAATAATCCAAAAATTAAATTTAAATTTTATCATATTAAAAAAATTAATATTTCTTCAACTGAAATTCGTAATAAGAATGTATAATTATATTGTTGATACCCATTGTCACCTTGATTTAATTGAGCAAAAAAATATTCCTTTTGTAAAAATTTTTGAGGATTGTCAAAAAAATAATGTCAAAATTTTACAAACTATTTGCACCAAATTTAGCAATTTTGAAAAAATCTTAGCCTATAGTTCTTTGCATCAAAATATTTATTGCTCGACGGGACTACATCCATGCTATGTCAGTCTTGATGAATTTAAAAAAGCTGAGGAAATTATTAAAATTTGTCAAAGCAATGATAAGATTATTGGTATTGGTGAAACGGGTCTTGATTATTTTCATGATCAAAGCAATATTGATTTGCAAAAAAAATCTTTTGAGGAGCATATTATTGCTAGTTGTCAGACTAAATTGCCAACCATAATTCACTCCAGAAATTGTGATAATGATATGATTGAAATGCTTAGTTATTTTAAGAAACAAGCAGAATTTCCAGCAATTTTACATTGTTTTTCTAGTACAAAGGAATTGGCCTATAAAGCTCTTGATTTGGGTTTGTTAATTTCGATTGCTGGCATTGTAACTTTCAAAAATGCCAAGGAATTGCAAGAGATTGTAAAAAATATTCCGTTAGAATTTTTATTAGTAGAGACCGACTCGCCATATTTGGCGCCAGAGCCAAATCGTGGAGCAATTAACCATCCTGCCTTAATTGTCGATAGCGTAAGTTTTATGGCTAAGTTAAAAAATATTTCAAGCGAAACCTTAATTGCCAAAACTACCGAAAACTTCCACCGCTTTTTTACCAGAGCCAAAATTGCTAGCTAAATATTTACACTATTTAGATCTAGGAGTTTTTAAATTTCTGTAATTTTTTCAAATTCCAGCTTTGTTTTATGTTAAAAAACCTTTATCAAAAGAGCAAAAAATTATGTTTTAAAATTCTTTTTAAAGATTGGGGTAAAGATTTTTGTTGTAAAAAAAACTGGATTAAATTGCGATGACTTTCTCAACATCATTTCTATAAGAAGAAACGATGTTGAGAGGTTGTATTAATTGGAAAAAATTTTCTCGCGCATTTTTTTGGTGGTGTCAACCATAGCTTTTAGCGCAAGTTTGGTTTCTGGCCAATCACGAGTTTTTAATCCGCAATCAGGGTTGACCCAAATTTGCTCAGGTGATAAAACCTTCAAAGCCTTATCTAATAAATGTTCAATTTCGTCATTAGCTGGAACTCTAGGAGAGTGAATGTCATAAACACCCGGTCCAATTTCATTTGGATATTTGAAATTAACGAAGGCATTAAGCAATTCCATCTTCGATCTAGAAGTTTCAATAGAAATAACATCGGCATCCATATCGGCAATTGCAGTGATGATATCATTAAATTCAGAATAGCACATATGAGTGTGAATTTGAGTATGATCCTTTGCAATTGAAGCAGTAATTCTAAAGGCTTCAACTGCCCATTTCAAATATTCATCCCAATTATTTCTGCGGATTGGTAAGCCTTCGCGAAGAGCAGCCTCGTCAATTTGAATAATTTTGATACCTGCTTTTTCTAAATCTTCAACTTCATCGCGGATGGCAAAAGCAATTTGAATTGCGGTGTCTTTGCGTGGTTGATCATCGCGAACAAATGACCATTGTAAAATGGTGATTGGACCAGTAAGCATTCCTTTCATGATTTTGTTAGTAAGGCTTTGTGCATATTTTGCCCATTCAACAGTCATGGCTTTTGGACGAGAAACATCGCCAAAAATGACAGGAGGTTTAACGCATCTGGATCCATAGCTTTGCACCCAGCCATTTTTGGTAAAGCAAAATCCACTAAGTTGTTCGCCAAAATACTCGACCATATCATTTCTTTCAAATTCGCCATGAACCAAAACATCAATTCCAATTTCTTCTTGTATTTTGACAGTTTTGGCGGTTTCAGCTTTAATGAAATCTTCATATTGATTTAAAGTAATTTGACCAGATTTAAAATCTGCTCTGGCTTTGCGAACCTCTTTGGTTTGCGGGAATGAGCCAATAGTTGTGGTTGGAAGTAGCGGTAAATTTAAAGATTTTTGCGCTTTTCTTCTTTCAAAAAATCCACTATCGCGATTCAATAAAGAATCATCGATTTTTTTTGTGCGATTTTTCACTTCTTGATTATGAATTTTGCTAGAAACTTTGCGGTTGGCAATGGCTTTTTTATTTGCTTCAAAAAGATTTTTTACAACAGATTCATTGCCATCAACAATTTTGGCAATAGCCACAATTTCTTGAATTTTTTGGGAAGCAAAAGCTAGCCAAGATTTAATTTCAGTGTCAAGATTGGTTTCATTATCAAGGTCAACGGGAACATGTAAAAGCTGGCAAGAAGGAGCGATGATTACTCGATTAGAACCCAATTTAGCAACAGCTTTTTTTGCAATTTCCACCGAATTTTCAAGATTATTGATCCAGATGTTCCTGCCATCAACTAAACCTAATGATAAGGATTGATTAGCTTTGATGCAGTTAAGAGCTTTTTGAAATTGTGAAGAACCTCTAACCAAATCAATATGAACTGAGTCGCAATCAAGTTCAAAAGCCAATTCTAAATTATCGGCCAATGATTCAAAATAAGTAGCTAAGTGTAATTTGATATTGCCGGCAAATTTTTTGATTTGCGGATATGAATGTAAATAAGTTTGAATAGCCTTTTTGGATAAATCAGTTACCAAAAATGGTTCATCAATTTGTAAATCTTTGACTCCAATTTCGTTAAGCTTTGCAAAAAGCTCTTGATAGGCTGGCAATAAATTATCAATCAAATCAAGAGGATCGCTACCATCAAGTGATTTACCAAGTAGTAAAAAAGAAACTGGTCCAATGATAACTGGACGGGTTTCAACCCCAATTTTTTTGGCTTCAAGATAATCTTCAAATATTTTTTGTGAAGAAATTTTGAATTTTTGATTTGCTGAAAATTCGGCAACTAAATAATGGTAGTTTGTATCAAACCATTTAGTCATTTCCATTGCAGTTAAATCAATGCCGTTTTTTTGAATGCCACGAGCCATTGCAAATAATGTTTCAAGGTTGACTTGATTGCCGAGTATAAATCCAAGATTTTCGATAAATCTTTGTGGAAGGGCGCCAAATAAGGCGATGTTATCAAGAATATGATCGTAAAAAGAGAAATCGTTAGATGGAACGAAGTCAATGCCAGCATTTTTTTGCAAATGCCAATTGTTGGCTTTAATTTGCTTGGCAACATTTAATAAATCAGCTTCGGATGATTGATTTTTCCAAAAACTCTCAACAGCTTTTTTAAGCTCGCGATTTGCTCCAATTCTTGGGAAGCCGAGGGACGCAGTTTTAACCATATTTTTATAGATTTTAAAATTATGCAAGGCTTTGCATGAAAGATTTGTAAGAAATTATAAAAAAATATTTACTAAATTATGTAAATAATTTATAATTTTCATACTAAAAATATATTACGAATTTTTAATTTTAATTGCAAATTTTTTTTATCTCATATGCATAACACCGACATAGTCATTATTGGAGCTGGTCCAGCTGGTCTTTTTAGTATTTTTGAAGCCGGAATGTTAAAAATGAAATGCCATGTAATTGACACCCTTGAAAATATTGGGGGTCAATGTAGTGCTCTCTATCCAGAAAAGCCAATTTATGATATTCCTGCTCACCCAAAAGTTTTAGCCAGTGAGTTAGTTGAATTATTGGAAGCCCAAGCCAATCCATTTCATCCTTTTTATCACTTGAATCAGCAAGTTGAAAAAATATCACAAAATGATGATAAAACTTTTTTTGTGGAAACCTCAAAAGGAACAAAAATTTTATGTAAAGCCATTATTATTGCAGCTGGATGTGGTGCATTTGGTCCGAATCGTCCTCCACTTGAGAATATTGAAAATTTTGAAGGAAGGTCGATTTTTTATTCGGTTCGAAGTAAAAAAGAATTTACTAATAAAAATGTTGTTATCGCTGGCGGTGGTGATTCTGCAGTTGATTGGGCGATTTCACTATCGGAAATTGCTAAGAAAATTTATTTGGTTCATCGTCGTGATAAATTTCGTTGTGCTCCGCATAGTTTAGAATTATTAAAAAAATATCAATCACAACATAAAGTTGAATTGATTACTCCCTTTCAACTGGAAGCTTTAGAAGGTGATCATGGTATTTTAAAAA
>JBMSPZ010000113.1:0-5001 GCA_049423025.1 Rickettsiales bacterium | reverse complement strand
CATTAAAATGATGATTCAATTATTTACTACCCCTGAAAATATTTATTCTCTCGATATTTTAAAATGAAATTTTTGCTAAGTTTTTTCACATTTTTATTGTTATCTCTTAGCGAAAACTCTTTCGGTGCCCCATTGATTTCTGGCATTTCTTCCAATGAAATTAAGGTCAATACCGAATTTGAAGGCGCTCAAATCTTATTATTTGGTGCTAAAAGCGATGCTGGAAATGTGGTAATTACAATTCGTGGTCCAAAAAAAGATTTCATTGTTAATAAAAAAGAAAATATTTTGGGAGTGTGGTATAATGGCGAAAGAGTCAAGTTTAAGCAGGCTCTTGGCTTTTACAGCCTATTTTCGACTTTTAATCATGGTCAATTAATTGAAGAAAGTTTAAGTGAATATGAACTTGGAAAAAATAATATCAAATTTAATGTTTCAAGCAAATTGTCTCCCAATAAAATCAACGAGTTTCGTTTAAAAATGGTCGAATTAATGGAAGAAAAAAAATATTATGAATCGCAACCTAAAAACATCAATTTTCTAGATGAAACTCTTTTTAAAATTATGATAGATTTTCCAGCAAATATTTTGCTTGGAACTTATATTGTAGAAATATATCTTGTTAATAACGGCACGATTTTATCTTATCAATCAATTCCAATTTTTGTTGAACAGGTTGGAATTAATTCTGAAATCACAAATTTTTCTCGCAACCACTCCTTCATTTATGGATTGATTGCTGTATTATTGGCGATTTTAGTTGCCTTAATAACAAATTATTTTTTCATAAAATTCGTTAAAAAATAAAATATGTCGACAATTATAATTTGCTTGGATTTATCAAATAATTCAGAAAAAATCTTGCTTCAGGCAATTAAAATTGCCAAAAAAAATCAAGCAAAATTGCATATTTTGGCAGTAATTGAAGGATCGCATAAAAATTTGCTTTTCGGCAGTGTTGCCATTTCTAATCAAAAGCATTTACAAATGCAAAAACATCTAAAGAAATTGATTGATAATGTTTGTGCAAACAACAATATTTTGCCGACAATGAGTGTGAGAGAGGGCGAAATTGTTGAAGAAATAACCAAGGAAGTTGCTATTTTCAATGATTGTAAATTATTGATTTTTGGTAAATCTGAAAAGTCGCAATCCGATAATGTGGTTTTGCCTAAAATAGTTGGTAGAGTTGGAAATAAAATTATGGCCCCAATTATGGTGATTCCATATAATATTGCCGAAGATTTTATGCTTGAAGTTGCTTAAATATGTTTAAATCATTTTTCACCATTTCTTTTTTCATTTCAATTTCCAGAATTTTAGGATTTATTCGAGATATTTTAATCGCCAAATTTATTGGGGTAAGTATTTTATCCGATGCTTTTTTTGGTGCTTTTCGCTTACCTAATTTTTTTCGTAGAATTTTTGCCGAAGGTGCATTTAACTCGGCTTTTGTGCCAATTTTCATCGAAAAACTTGCCGATCACAAAGACCCCAAAAATCATGAACAAGTAAAATATTTCGTTGCCAATATTTTCTCCATTTTACTTTATGTTTTGCTGATTTTTGTGTTGATTATGCAAATTTTTATGCCGTTTTTCATGAAATTATTATTTCCAGGATTTTTTAGCGACCCAGAAAAATCAAGGCTTTTAATCAGTTTTTCTCATATAACTATTTTTTATTTAATTTTCATATCTTTGGTGTCTTTATTTTCAGGAATTTTAAATTCCCTTAACAAATTTGCCATTCCCGCTTCATCACCCATCATTTTAAATTTAACTTTAATTTTGATGATTATTGCCTTTGGTGCAAAATTTCCAAATTATGGCTATGCCTTATCTTTTGGTGTTTTGATTGCCGGCTTATTGCAATTTTTATTTTTGTGTTATGGTGTTTATCGCCAAGGATATTTGGTATTTCCAAAAATTCCAAAATTTAACGGAGACATTAAAAAATTTTTTAAAAAATTATTACCTGGAATTATCGGAGCCAATGTAATGCAAATTAATTTGCTGGTTGATTCAATTTTTGCGAGTGCTATTTTTGGGGCAATTTCCTATCTTTATTATGCCGATAGAATTAATCAACTTCCGCTTGCCATGATTGGTATTGCTATTGGTATTGCCTTATTGCCAAATTTAACTAGAAAGCTAAAAAATCAAGAATTTGAGCAGGCTAATAATTTACAAAATATTGCTATTGAAGCGGGTTTAATTTTGGTTTTACCTGCCACTTTAGCCTTAACTATTTTGTCTTATCCAATAATTGATGTGCTATTTAAGAGAGGTGCCTTTGGTGAAAATGAGGCGGTTTTGGTCGCCAAAGCCTTGATGTTTTATTCATTTGGTTTGCCATCTTTTGTGTTGGTAAAGGTAATGGAGCCAGCTTTTTTTGCTAGAAGCGACACTAAAACTCCAATGAAAATCGCCATTTTATGCTTAATTAATAATATTGTTTTTAATTATATCTTTTTCATCTTAGAATTTGGCTTTGTTGGAATAATTTTGGCGTCAATTATTTCAAGCTATTTAAATTTATTGATGCTAATTAAAATCTCAATAAAACGCCAATATTTTTATTTTCAAAAAGATTTTACAAAAAAATTATTAATTATTGCTTTTCCAACAATTCTTATGGGTTTTACGATTTATATTAGTAATTATTTATTTTCCATAAATAATTTTAACAAAATTTTTGCTTTAATTTTTACCATTTTCATTGGAACTTTGGTTTATTTTTTAAGCTCATATTTAAGTGGAAGTCTAAAAATCATGGTTGATGTTCTTAAATTAAAAAAATTGAAAGATGTCAAAAATAAATGAAGATGAAGTCAAAAAATTTCAGGATTTAAAAATTGCTAACATCAAAAAATATTTTGATAAATACAATTTAGACATCGAATATATCTGGCTTTATGCCAATAGCCGTCGTAAAATTAATATGGCGGTAAATGCCAATAATCAGCTTGGAACTTTTCAAGAAAGAACAAAAAAAATTATTCCAACCTTAAATGTAATTTTTGCCAATCAAGAAATAAATAAGTTGTTGGTGGTTTTGCAAAAATTCTTAAATAAATTTCCAAGGGGCAAAATTTCTCAAGTAAATATCACCAGCTTTGATAATGTTTTGGATGTTATTTTTAGTGTAAAAAACTCACTTAATAATGATGACGAACTTATGTTAATCGAGTTTGCCAAGGTAAATTCTATCAATATTTCTCTAAAAATTAAAAACGAAATTTATTTGCTCTTTTCCTATAAAAATAACTATATTTTAGTAAATGACCAAAAAATTGAAATGCCCAGCGATGCCTTTATTCAGCCATCGGTTGAGGGTTTAAAAATTATTATCGATTTTTTACAACAAAATATTTCCAAATATTCTTATGAACCTACAAATCTAGATTTATATGCGGGTTGTGGATTATATTCCTTCGCCCTAGCCAAGCAAATTAAGCAATCATCTTGTTTTGAAGGTAGCGAAAATATGATTAAATCCATCAAAAATAATGCTAAAAATCTGGGGCTATCCTCGAAAATTCTAGCGTTTGAACGCGATTTATATAATGACCCAATTAGTTGCAAAGAATTAAATAAATTCGACAATATTGTAATCAATCCACCTAGAAATGGTGCTGAACCGCAAATTATGAATATTGCTAAAGCCGATGTTAAGGCGGTGCAATATATCTCTTGCAACCCGCAAACACTAGCTCGCGATACCAAAATTCTTATTGACTCAAAATATAAATTAACTAATATTATTTCACTAGATCAGTTTTATTTAACTAGCCATCAAGAAGTATTAACTAATTTTATTAAAATATAATGTCAAAACAACAGCTTAAAAAAATTGAAGAAATTTCCTGCCTTTTTGGCAATACCCCTCTAATTGAAGTTGTCTTTAAATATAAAAATAAAATTCTAAAAATTTACGGCAAATATGAAGCCCAAAATTATAGTGGATCAATTAAAGACCGAATTGCCATACATATTTTAAAATATTCTTATCAACATAATTTAATCAAGGAAGGTGATTTAATTATTGAGGCTACCAGTGGCAATACCGGCATTGCTTTTAGTGCGCTTGGAGCTAATCTGGGGCATAGGGTTAAAATTATAATGCCCGATTGGCTTAGCAAGGAACGCTATGACGCAATCAAACTTTATGGCGCCGAAGTGGTAAAGATTTCGAAAGAAGAGGGTGGATTTATTCGTTCAATTGAAGATGCAAATAATTTAGTTGCAAAATGTAAAGATGTTTTTTGTCCGCAACAATTCACCAATATTGAAAATGTCAATGCACATTTTCTTTCGACCGCTCCTGAATTTTTTGCACAAATGGAAAATATCGCCAAAAAACCTTCGCATTTTGTCGCAGGAGTTGGCACTGGTGGAACCATTATGGGATTCTTAAAATTTTGCCAAAGTAAAAATCTTGAGGTAAGTTGCCACCCGCTTGAGCCTTTAAATTCGCCAACTCTAAGCACTGGCGGAAAAAAGATTGGCGCCCACCGTATTCAAGGAATTTCCGATGAATTTATTCCAGAAATATTAAAATTAAATCAACTTAAGCCAATCGTTAGTGTAGATGACTGCGACGCCATAATTATGGCACAAAAAATTAATCAGGCAGGATTATCGGTTGGAATTTCAACGGGCGGAAATTTTATTGGCGCTTTAAAATTGCTCGAGGCTAGCGATTTTAAAGGGGTAGTGGGTACTATTTTTTGTGACTCCGCTTTAAAATATTTATCGACAGATTTGACCAAAACTGAAAATATCAAAGAAAATTTATTAAGTCCAGAGGTTGAAATTTTAGCAATAAATTCATTTAAATAAAAAACTTGGTTGATTAATTTTTTAAAATAATCCAAAATATTTTTTGGTGGAAATGGGCGATTGATAATTTTACCGGGTCAGATTTGAAAGAAAGCATCCCAAATCTTATTTGGTCGGGTCATTTCCACTTTTTACATAACTTTTCTTATAAGATACC
>JBMSPZ010000112.1:0-5042 GCA_049423025.1 Rickettsiales bacterium | reverse complement strand
ATTTATTAATTTAACAATTTAACTTTTATGGCTATAGAATATACTTTATCAATTATCAAACCTGATGCAACAAACCGCAATTTAACTGGCAAGATTAACACTAAATTCGAAGATGCTGGTCTAAAAATTGTTGCCCAAAAAATGATGCATTTATCGCAAAAAACTGCTGGTGATTTTTATGCTGTGCACCGCGAGCGTCCATTCTACAATGATTTAGTCAAATTCATGACTTCAGGTCCAGTCGTAGTTCAAGTTTTAAAAGGCGAAAATGCAGTTTTAAAAAATCGCGAAATTATGGGGGCAACTAATCCTGCCAATGCTGATGCTGGAACTATTCGCAAGGAGTTTGCTTTATCGATTGAAGCTAATTCGGTTCATGGTTCTGATAGTCTTGAAAATGCCAAAACTGAAATTGCCTTCTTTTTTGCAACCAATGAAATCGTTGGATAATGAAAAATTCATTTCAAAAATTAATTTTTGATTTACAAAATTTTTGGTCAAATCAGGGCTGTTCTGTTTTGCAACCAATTGACCTTGAAGTGGGAGCTGGAACATTGCATCCAGCTACCGTGCTTCGAGCTCTTGGCAAAAAACCTTGGAAGGTGGCTTATGTTCAGCCATGTCGTCGTCCAACCGATGCCAGATTTGCCACTAATCCAAATCGTTTAAGTAGCTATTTTCAATTTCAAGTTTTGTTAAAGCCTGCTCCTGAAAATATCAAAGATTTATATCTTAAAAGTCTTGAATATATTGGCTTAGACATTAAAAATAATGATATTCGTTTCGTTGAAGATGATTGGGAAAACCCTTCGGTTGGAGCTTCTGGCTTGGGTTGGGAAGTTTGGTTTAATGGCATGGAAATTACCCAGTTCACTTATATGCAACAAATCGCAGGCTTTGAGTGTGAAGTTATCCCTGGAGAAATAACTTACGGCTTGGAGCGAATTGCAATGCACCTTCAGGGCGTAGATTCAATTTTTGATATTAATTGGAATGGTGAAAATGATGTAAATAAAATTTCATATCAAGATATTTTTATGCAAAATGAAATTGAAAGTTCCGATTATATCTTAAATTTTAGCAATGTAGAAAATTTATTTAAAAATTTCGAAGAATTTAAAAATCAATCGATAATTTTATCAGAAAATAACCTACCTTTACCTGCATTTGAAATGGCTCTAAAGGCAAGTCATATATTAAATTTATTAGATGCAAGACAAGCAATTTCAGTTAATGAAAGGGCATCTTACATTTCTCAAGTTCGGTCATTGGTAAAAATGGCATGCGAAAAATTGATTAACAAAAATAATTAACAAATTATGGATAATATTTTTAAAAATTTTAATGATTTTGTCTTATCGATACCGTTTTTAAGTGTAATTGCTATCGGTGTTTTTTTATTTTTGGCTTACCGTAAATCAAGCTATATAACTTATTTTGTTGTATTTACCTTTTTGTTTTTACCTCTAAAAATAAATATCTTTTTTTGGATATTATTCTGGGGTGTTTCGATTTTGCTAATTTTTCCAAATATTCGTCGAGGGGTTTTAACTCCCGCAATTATTGCAGTTATAAAAAAATTGCAAATGCTTCCAAAAATTTCTCAAACCGAAAAAATCGCTTTAACCTCTGGAACCACTTGGGTTGATGCCGAATTATTTTCAGGAAATCCGAATTTCAATAAAATTATGGAATTTAACTATCCAAAATTATCGGCTGAAGAGCAAAAATTTATGGATAACGAGGTCAACGAATTATGCAGATTATGCGTTGATTATGAGGTGCAAAAACTTCGTGATTTACCAGATGAAGTTTGGCAATTTTTAAGAGATAAAAAATTTTTTGGCATGATTATTCCAAAAGAATATGGCGGACTTGGGTTTTCAGCTTTTGGACACAGTTGCGTAATTGAAAAGCTTGCCTCAAGATCGGTAACCTTAGCTATCACTGCTATGGTTCCAAATTCACTTGGACCTGCTGAGCTTCTTTTGCATTATGGAACAAGTGAGCAAAAAAATTATTATCTACCTAGATTAGCCATTGGTCAAGATTTACCTTGTTTTGCTTTAACCGAGCCAACTGCAGGAAGTGATGCCACTTCAATCCAATCGAATGGTGTTATTTTTAAAGATGAAAATGGTGAGATTAAAATTCGTTTAAATTGGAATAAAAGATATATAACTTTAGGAGCTTATGCCACTGTAATTGGCGTGGCATTTCAACTTCGCGATCCAGATAAAATTTTATCGGAAAATACCGATATTGGCATTACTTGTGCATTAATCCCAAATACCACTAAGGGCGTTATTCAAGGCAGAAGACACGATCCTTTGGCTACTCCTTTTGTAAATTCCCCACTAAATGGTGTTGATGTTGAAGTTGGTCTTGATGCAGTAATTGGTGGCAAGGACGGTATTGGTAAGGGTTGGAAAATGTTAATGGAATGCTTATCAGCGGGCAGGGGTATTTCTCTTCCGTCAACCAGTTCAGGTGGTTCAAAATTAGTTTCTAGAGTAGTTACTGCCTATTCAGTGGTCAGAGAACAATTTGGAACACCAATTGCAAAATTTGAAGGAATTGAAGAGGTGGTTGCTAGAATTGTTGGAAGAACCTATGCGCTTGATGCGATGAGAGCTTTCACTGCAGGTTCAGTTGATGATGGAGCCAAGCCAGCGGTTATTAGTGCAATTGCTAAATATCACTCAACAGAAATTTTCCGACAAAATATTAATGACGCCATGGATGTTTGCGCCGGCAGTGCTATTATTCGTGGAAGAAGAAATATTTTGGCTAATGCTTATTTTTCAACTCCAATCTCAATTACCGTCGAAGGTTCAAATATTATGACCAGAAGCTTGATTCAGTTTGGGCAAGGTGCTATTATGTCACATCCTCATGCCTATAAAGAAATTCTTGCTCTTGAGCAAAATGATATAAATGCCTTTGATGAAGAATTTTTTAGTCACATCAATCATTTATTCAATAATTTATCTCGTTCGATTTTGTTGTCACTTACTCGTGGCTATTTAATTTCGCCTACAAAATTTGATTTAATATCTAAATATCAACGCAAAATTTCTTGGTGCAGTGCAACTTTTGCCTTTTTAGCCGATGTGGCTTTGGCAAAATTTGGTGGCAACTTGAAACGCAAAGAAAAGCTGAATGGAAGATTTGGTGATGTGCTTTCGGCGATGTATTTTGCTACATCAATTCTTAGAAAATTTAAGGCAAATGATTGTCCTTCATCGGAAATTCCAATTGTAGAATATGCGCTAAAAGAGCAACTTGGAAAAGCGCAAATCGCAATTGAGGGTTTGTATCAGAATTTATTTACTGGTGCGCTTGGAATAATTTTTAAGCCTTTCGCTTTCTTTGTTCGCCTTAATGCTTTTGTTTGTCCGCCTTCAGATTACTTAACTCATAAAATAACCAAGGAAATTACTAAAAATTGTGATTTAAGAAATAATTTAACTAACGGAATTTATCTTAATCTTGACAAGGAAGACAATCTTGGAAGGCTAGAAAACGCCTTTTTGCTTCATGAAAATTGTCAAGAGATTGTTAATAAAATTAAAACTGCAATTAAGGAAAATAAATTACCAAAAAAATCAATTCGTGAGTCAATAAATGGTGCTCATGAACTACATATTATTTCCGCCGATGAGGTTTTAAAGTTAAATGAAATGCATCAGGCTTTATATGATGCCATTTTAGTTGACGAATATTCTTTAAAGGATTATAAAAATATTTAGTTAATGAGAAATCCAGTTTCTAATGAATTTATCCTCGATTCTTGTCGAATTGGTGATAAGGATGTTTTTCAAGCTCTTGTTATTATTGGATGTAATTTTAATTTTAGAGATCATAATTCTAAATCACCTTTGTTTCTATTAACTTTTTTTTCACATACAAAATCTCTTGTAGAAATTCTTAAATCACCAAATCTTGACATTAATATAACTGATAATGAGGGATGTTCAGCGCTATTTATTGCTTCATATAAAAAAAATGCAAAAATTATGAAAATGCTTCTTGAAGCCAAAGCTGATCCAAATTTGAGTACCAATGATGGTCAAACTCCGCTTTCAATAGCTTGTGCTAATGGTAATGTTGATGGGGTTTTAGCTTTGACTGATAGAGAGGACTTAAAACATGAGTATAGAATTGAGCATCATCCATGGTTTTTGGCGGCACAAAATGGATTCAAAGAAATTCTAGAAATATTCTTAAATAAAAAAATATTTGATATTGATTTAGTCGATGAGCATGGTTTTACAGCTTTGGCATTGGCAACACAAAATAATCATATCTTAACAACAAAGTTTTTAGTTGAAAATAAAGCCGATATTCATAAACCAAATAACTTTCTTAAAACTCCAATTGAAATTGCAAAATTTAATCAAAACAAGGAAATTATAGAGGTAATAAATAGAGCTTTGTAGGAGTTGTCATAAAATTAACGGTCTAATAATCACCCTTCAATTATGTGTTAGTGGGTAAAAATTTCCTCTAGCAAAGCTAGCGGTCTCATCACCCTCCCCGTGTGTGGGAGGGTAAAATTTTTTTAACAAAAAAATTTTGGGAGGGGGCTGAAATCGCATAATTAAACTACAAATAATTTGAAAAATAAATATATTAAAATACTCAATTTTATAAAAAAATAATTTTAAAATATTAAAACTTTCTTTAAAAAATAACCGCCCCCTCCCAAAATTTTCCCTGCAGAAAATTTTACCCTCCCGCACACGGGGAGGGTGATGGCACCGCTAATTTTGTAAGTTAAAATTTTGGAGGGGGCTTAATTAAATATAATGCTTCAAAAAATCAAAATTTTTGGCGATTTGATTTTTTTTATAAATTTTTTTTAAAAATAAAAATCACCTATTAATATGAATTTTAATATTAACAAAATTATAATTATATGTTTAAAAACCTTCTAAAAATTTTTCTAGTTCTTATTATAAATCACGGCTCTGTATATGCTCAAGAAAGAAGACAAGAAGGACGCCAAGAAAATCGTCAAGAAAATCGTCAGGAGAGTC
>JBMSPZ010000111.1:0-5049 GCA_049423025.1 Rickettsiales bacterium | reverse complement strand
AGGCTATCTTGAAATGAATAAAAATAATTTTGCCAATGCCTACAAAATTTTTGAAATGATTGCTAAAAATCCTGATGTCAAAGAAACTCTTAAAAATAGAGCTTCTGATGCCATGAAAATTGTAATTCAAAAGGGATACGATCCAAAAGCTTCGTAAAAAAAAATAATTTAATTTCACCATGATTTTATCACAAAATCTTAGACCCATAAATAAAATTTTTAAAATAATTTTATTGATTGCTTTTTTTTGCAGTTCATGTTCCGAAAATAAAAGCTATGACAAAAAATCTGCCATTGATATTTCTGCAAAAAGCAATAGTTTAAACCTTGATAAATCCCTTAAAACCACTCCAATTACTATCCCCAAACCTCAAGCCAACAAAATTTGGCTTGGTTCAGCAAGTCAATTAAATCAATCAATTGAAAATATCGAAAAACATTTTGATTACAAAGATTTTGGCTGGCTATTTTTTAAAAAAAATCAAATTAATCTCCAAAGAAAATGGTATAAAAATATTTTTTACTACGAAGATTTTTCTAACAGCTTCGTTTATTCTCCTATAATTTTTAACAACACTATCTTCCATATGGACAGCTCTGGCGACCTTACCGCCATTGATTTAAAAAGTAAAAATACCCTATGGAATAATCGTGTCTTCGAAAAATTATGGCTTAAAAATTATAAGGTTGCACATCTTGGGGCCTGCGATTCAAAGCTTTTTGCGGTAGCGGGAGTCAATCAGATAAAAGCAGTTTCTCAAAAAGATGGCAATATCTTATGGGGCAAGGATTTATCGGTAATTTTTAATTCAACACCAATATGCGACGGAACCAACCTATACATAACTTCAATTGATAATAAAACTTTTGCCTTAGATGCAAATAGTGGCGAAATTAACTGGATTCATCTCGGCATGAACAAGCCATTAGCAATATTTGGCAATGCACAAGTGGTAATTTCGGGAGAAAAAATAATTATTTCGCATTCTTCAGGCGAAATCTATGCCCTTAACAAAAAAAATGGTGAGGTTCTTTGGCAAAATGATCTTAACCAAAACAATTATTCTAATAATGTTTTAACCGACATCGATGCCACGCCAATTGTTAAAGATAATATCGTTTACGCTATAGGCTATGGCGGAAAAATGAAAGCCATGTCACTAGATAATGGCAAAGAAATTTGGCAAAAATCGATTAGTTCATTAACTGATTTTTGGATTGCTGGAGATTTTGTTTTTGCCATTAACGACGATAATCAATTAATGGCGATATCAAAAAAAACTGGAGGCATAAAATGGCTTTCACAGCTTCCTAAATATCGCAATCCCAAAAAAATTTCCAGCAAATATAATTATTTAGGAGTTATAATGGCGGGTTCAAAATTGATAATTTTAAGAAGCGATGGAGAAATTCTTATTGCCTCCCCTTTTGATGGATCTATTGAAAAAAATTATTCTTTAAATAAAAAAATTTTACATTTACCAATTATTATTGATAATAAGATTTACTTTTATGGTATGAGTCGTTTTAAAACTAAATTAATTGAAATTGAATAATGTCAAAAATACCAGATAAATACGATGCCAAAATTCAAGAAAAAAATTGGCAAAAATATTGGGATGAAC
Source organism: Rickettsiales bacterium (assembly GCA_049423025.1). Taxonomy (GTDB): domain Bacteria; phylum Pseudomonadota; class Alphaproteobacteria; order Rickettsiales; family UBA1997; genus CAILUF01. The sequence continues at coordinate 3,424 of JBMSPZ010000111.1, read as the reverse complement.
AAAAAATTTACCAATTTCGTGACGATAAAAATCGTGATGAGACCTTTGTGATTGACACCCCTCCCCCAACAGTTTCTGGGCTTTTACATATGGGGCATATTTTTTCATACACTCAAGCCGATATTGTTGCCAGATATAACCGTATGCAAGGCAAAGATGTTTTTTATCCGATGGGCTTTGACGATAATGGCTTGCCAACCGAGAGGCTGGTAGAAAAAATTATCGACAAAAAAGCCATGGCTTATGAAGCACAAGAACGCGAAAAAAACCAAGGTGGCAGTGGCTATTTTGTGGCGAAATGTCGTGAAGTCGTAAAAGAAGCCGAAGATGAATTTGAAGATTTATTTAAAAGCGTAGCTTTGTCGGTGGATTGGGAGCAAAAATATCAAACAATTTCGCCCGAATCGCAAAAAATTTCGCAAGCCTCTTTTCTTGATTTATATCATAAGGGTCTAATTGAAAAACAAAATCAGCCAGTTTTTTGGGACATCGCCGACCGCACTGCCCTAGCCAAAGCCGACATTATCGATAAGGAAATTGAAGGGGAAATGTTTTTTATCAATTTTACCCTTGATGGAAAAAATCAAAATTTGGAAATCATGACCACTCGCCCCGAGCTTTTACCAGCTTGCGTGGCAGTGATGATTAGCACCGAAAGCAAAATTTACCAAGAAACTTTAAAAAATTTAATTTCACAACCTCTTGCCCAAAAATTAGAAACAGAAGGGCAAGGCTTAACTGGTTTATTTGCTATCACCCCAATTTTTGGAGTCAAAGTTGAAATTATTGTCGATAATGATTCGGTCAAAGCCGATAAAGGAACGGGAGCGGTAATGTGTTGCACTTATGGCGATGAAACTGATTTAGAATGGCAACGAAAATTTGATTTACCAATCCGAGAAATTATCCGCACCGACGGCAAATTGGCAAAATTTTATATTTCAGAAAATTCGTCAAATAATGATTTTAATGAATTTACAAATCAATTAGATAATATTTTTGGGGCAATCAGAAGAGAAGATAATGTTTTTCTTTACTCATCAAATGAAGGATTTCTTAATTCACAAAAATTTATTGAAAATTATCAAAATATTGCTGAAAAAAACATCAAGGATGCAAAAAAAATTATCGTTGAATTATTGCATCAACAAAATTTACTTGCCAAGAATTCTGAAAAAACTTTGCGACCCGTTAAATGTGCAGAAAGATCAGGAATACCTATTGAAATTATCAGTACTCCACAATGGTTCATAAGAATATTGCCCTTTAAAGAGCAACTTAAAGCCAAAGCCAAAGAATGTAATTGGTACCCTGAATATATGCGAGTTCGCATCGAACAATGGATTGACGGGCTTTCGTGGGATTGGTGCATTTCTCGCCAAAGATTTTTTGGGGTAAAAATTCCAGTGTGGTATTCTCAAAGAGAAGGGGAAAAAGGAAAAATTTTAACTCCTGCAATACATCAACTACCATGCGATCCATTGGTTGATTTGCCAGAAGGTTATTTGCGTGATGAAGTAGAGGCAGAAACCGATGTTCTTGACACATGGGCCACATCCTCAATTTCCCCGCAACTCTCAAGCAAAGGCATTTCTAGTGAATTTTGTTTTGATGAAGAAAGGCACAAAAAATTATTTCCTGCCGATATGCGTCCACAGGCTCACGAAATCATTCGCACTTGGGCATTTTACACTATTGTTAAAGCCTATTTGCATAGTTTAGAAATTGTTAAAGACCAAAATGGCAACCCTCAAAAAAACCAAGATGGAAGCATTAAATTGCAAGAAAATCCAAATTCTAATCAAACTATTCCATGGCACAATTTGATGATTTCAGGTTGGTGCTTGGCTTCCGACAAAACCAAAATGAGTAAATCAAAAGGCAATGTGGTAACGCCAAAAAATTTAATTGAAGAAAAATCCGCCGATGTTGTTCGATATTGGGCTTCCGCCTCTAATCTTGGAGCCGATATCGCTTATAGCGAAGAGGTTTTTAAAATTGGACAAAAATTAATTACCAAATTATTTAATTCTGCCAAATTTTGTTCGCAACATTTTGCAGTTTTACAGAATTATTTTGTGGAAAATAACCAGCAAAATTTTAGCGATGAAAATTTGAGTAATTTAATTTCACATCCTTCCGATTTGTGGATTTTATCTCGCCTAGAAATTGTAATTAACGAATATGATAAGCAATTTGCGATTTATGAATACGCCAAAGCAAGAGAAGTTTTGGAAGAATTTTTTTGGCACTATTTTTGCGATAATTATCTAGAAATTTGCAAAGTTCGCTCATATGGTCTTCAAGCCCAAAAGCTTGATGGTATTGAGTTAAATACCAATCAAACTCAAGAAATTTTACTTGAACAACTTAGCTCGCTTGCCACCCTATCAATTATTTTGAAAAATATTTTAAAACTTTTTGCCCCCTTTATTCCTTTCATTTGCGAAGAAATTTACAGCGAAATTTTTAGCGATGAATTTAGAAATCTCAAATCTATTCACAATAGAGGAAACAAACCTAAACTCCCAGAAAAATTTCAAAAAAATAATGCAGAAATTCTGAAAATTGGCGATGAAATTTTGAAAATTTTATTTGAGGTTCGAAAATATAAATCCGAAAAAAATCAATCGATGAAGACCGAAATTGAATTATTAGAAATTTCATCAGAGCTGGATTTATCTGGCGTCAAAACTGATATCGCTAATGTTTGCAACGCCAAGCAAATTAAAGTTTCTAAAGGAAACACTTTAATTAAAATCTCATAAGTTTTTTAAATTAATTTTGCATTAAAAAATTGAATAGCATTAATTTATATTAATTAACATTAATAATAAATTATATGCCACAAAAAAAACCGCCACACAGATCAGCAATCAACATAGATCGTGCTGGTTTAGAAGCAGATCAGTCAAGAATATCGCTCGATCGAGATGATTTAAGGGATTTTTTGAAAAGTCATCAAATAAATTCCAATTTCATTTTTAAGGCAAAAGATAAAATGTCATTTGGAACTAAAATCTCAACAAACTCAGGATTGCAATTTACTGCAAATAGCACAACAACAAGTAATTGTTATTTTTTAGAGGTAATTGACAAAGTTGATGAAGAGAAATTTCAAGATTTTCTAAAGACTGGAAAATTGGATTTTTTAGATATTATGCTTGAAGAAAAATCTCCCTTTGAATATTTCAAACCCCCAAATTATCAAATGGTTTTTGATACCCAGAGAAGTTCAGCAGATATTGATTTAGAATATATTGAAAAAAAATTTTCAATGTTTATGGATTTCTATGAATATTTTTTTAAATATAAAATCATTTTTGAAGCCGAAACTGCAAATGAAAAATTTAATTCGGATTTATTTGAAGAGGAGGCCATTAAATTCAAAGAATTTCATAATTTAATAGTCCAAAGAAACCAA